>CAMKRB010000031.1 GCA_946415045.1 uncultured Myxococcales bacterium | reverse complement strand
CAGCGCATCGGCGTTGTCACTTTCGTAGGCAAGTACTCGATTGATCTTGTTAATGGCAGCAGGAATGCGGTTTTCGTCGATATCCTGGCGGGCAGAATCGTTCAGCAGAACCAGAATTCCGGGCGTCTTTTTGCGGTTGTAATCGTCCGGATCTGCAAAATATTCGCGCAATTCCTCGCCATAATTGGACATCTGCATCTTTTCGAGCAGCGCCAGCATTGCGGCCTTCAGGTCTGCGATGGTCTGATAACGCGCGTCTGGCGTCGTTTCAAGACATTTGCCGATAATCTCATCAAAGGATTCGGAAATCGCAGGATTCACGCGACTTGGCCTCGGATAGTCGCCGCCGATGATCATCTTGAATACAGACATCGGCGTTGCACCCGTAAACGGCAGCTGGTTTGTGAGCGCATAATAAATCACCGTACCAAGCGAAAAAATGTCGCATGGATAGGAATATTGCTGGCCTTCGATGATTTCGGGCGGCATGTGCGCGGGCGATCCCACCAGACTCCCCGATGCCGTCATGCGCTCGGCATCCAGAATCCGCGCAATGCCAAAATCCATCAGCTTGATTACGCCGTCACCCGAGATCATAATGTTTTCCGGCTTGATATCGCGGTGAATGATATTGGCCTGATGGGCATGGGCAATCGCATCACAAAGACTGCATCCCATGGCAAGTGCAATCTCGGGAATCTGCGTCGGATGCTGTACAATAAATGCATTCAGCGTCGGCCCCTCGATGAGCTCCATCACGATAAAATGGGACTTCGTCTGCTCATCCACGCCTGCATCAAAAATTTCAACGATATTCGGATGATGCAGCTTGGCGATGGCCTCTGATTCGCGCGTAAATCGCGCGGCACTTTCGGGCTGATTGGCAAGATAGGGATGCAGCAGCTTCAACGCAACAGCACGATTCAGACGCTTGTCGATTGCACGATATACAATCGCCATCCCGCCTCGCCCGAGCTCCTGATCCAGCTCATATCGATTGGCTACCAGCTGCGTTTCCATCACAAATTGCCCGATAATGAAATATTGCCTTCCATACACGAAAGGACAACAAAAGGAAAACCGTTACGATTATTCATATTTTCGACAAAAATAACAGGAATAATTCATTCATGTGCTATACTGAAACATTGGATGGTATGTGCGGTCACAAACTGGAAATCCCTCAATCCAACCGAAACCGCACATGATTTGTATCATATCGGTACACCCAGCAAAGATTCAAGCAAATCGTAAGGATATACATGGCAAAACACAGACAGGAAAGAGTTTCACGAGAAATACTGAGGATCCTATCGACCGCACTGCTCGAGGATGCCAAGGATCCAAGACTGCTCGACGTGAGCATCACCGATGTGAGCGTTTCAGGCGATCTCTCAGTCGCATCCGTCCGGTGGCTGTGCCCTGTAGAGCTCGACCGCGACGAAATCGCCAAAGGTCTGGTCGCTGCAACCCCATATCTGCGCTCCGTTATCGGCGATGAAATGGATTTGCGCCGCGTCCCCGCCCTGCGCTTTTATTACGATGATGCCTACGAAAAAGGTCAGCAAATGTCGGAACTGCTCGCCAGACTGCGGGCTAACGGCGAAATGGGGAGTGAAGAAGCATAATGTCTGGGTTCGATCGACTGGATCATCTGCGGCCAAATCTCGAAAAAATGGTCGGGATTATCCGGAATGCCAACAATATTCTCGTCACCATGCACTGCCGGCCCGATGGCGATGCCGCCGGATCCGCTATCGCTATGGCCCACATGCTCAAGGCGCTCGACAAAAAAGTCACCGTCTATAATGTCGACGAAATCCCCGAGCAATTCACGTTTCTCAACGGTGCCGCCGATATCGTACACGAACTCAATTCGACCGATTTCGACCTGTGCCTCGTGCTCGACTGCGGTCACATCAATCTCCTCGGACGCAAGTTTCCTTACGAAAAACTCACCTGCCCGCTCGCTTTCATCGATCACCACAGCATCCCATACCCCGATTGCATCGTCAATTTGCACGATTCACAGGCTTCGGCTGTTGGCGAGATTCTCTTTCACCTGTGCAACGCATTGGAAGTCGAACTCACAACCGATATCGCGGCTGCGCTCTATACATCGATAATCACCGACACCGGATCCTTCAGATATACCTCGACCTCGGCTGACAGCATGCGCGTTTGCGCCTGCCTGCTCGCCACCGGCATCGACGTCTGGGATATCGCTTCAAATATCTACGAAAATAATCCCGTCGAAAAAGTCAAGCTGCTCGGCCTCGTGCTGCAAACGCTGTGGCTTTCGAAAGACGGCAGACTCGCATGTCTCAACGCCAATCGCTACATGTTGCGCCAATGCCACTGCCCCGGCTCAATGACCGACGGCTTTATCAATTATGCGCGAAGCATCCACGGCGTCGAAGTCAGCATATTCCTCACCGAGCTCGACCGCGATCTCTACCGCCTCAGTTTCCGTTCGCGCGGCAATATCGATGTTTCACAAATCGCAGCCAGATTCGATGGCGGCGGCCACAAAAATGCAGCCGCCTGCACAGTCAAAGGCACCGTCGAATCCATCCGGAAACAAGTCGAAGAAATCTGCACCGAAGCATTCAAATCGTTGGATAAATAACGCATGGTATCTTATTCAGACACAAAGAACGCAATGAGACCAATCGCACATGTCATTCTGCTGCTGCTCACCGCGGCGATCGTGTCTGCATGCGCATTTGGAGATTGCCAGACATCACCGCGTGAAGGATGGCTGGATATCGACAGCCAAAACAAGACTCCGGCTGCAAAAAGCGAAACGCCGACGCCCAATCCCGAAATTCCGACGCCCAATCCCGAGATTCCGACGCCCAATCCCGAAATTCCGACGCCCAATCCCGAGATTCCGACGCCCAATCCCGAGATTCCGACGCCCAATCCCGAAATCCCAACGCCCAATCCCGAAATTCCGACGCCCAATCCCGAAATTCCGACGCCCAATCCCGAAATTCCGACACCCAATCCCGAAATTCCGACACCCAATCCCGAAATTCCGACACCCAATCCCGAGATTCCGACGCCTTCTCATCCATGGGCACAGCCGCTTGAAATGCCGGGTTTGCCCAATCTGCACAAGGTGAGCGAAACGGTGTATCGTTCGGCGCAGCCCGAATCCGGTGCTTTCGAAAGCGCACAAAAGCTCGGCATCCGCACCATTCTGAATATTCAGCTGCTCGACCAGGATACTTATCTTGCCCAGCAGGAGCCCACGTCTCTCGAACTCGTCCACATCCCCATGACGCCGATTTACTTCCCGGAAGATCAAATCGTGCAGGCCATGCAGGTCATCACCAAAAATCCGCCCGTTCTCGTACACTGTCGTCACGGTGCCGATCGCACCGGCCTCATCATCGCCATCTACCGCATTCTGTACCAGAATTGGACCGTCGAAGAAGCCAAAGATGAGCTCATCAACGGCGGTTTCGGCTTCCACGAAAGCTTCGAAAACATCCCCAAAGCGCTCGACGAAATGGACCTCGACAGCCTGCGCAAAGCACTGGATTTGTAAATGGATGGCGGCGGTCTATCGGCGTGCCGCCGATACGACCGCTCGCCCCGGCTATGCGCGTCGTCCGCGCATACGCCGGGGCTTTGTATTATCACGCAGACATAGAAATTTATATGGATAGTAGCTGCCCAAATTGCTAAAATGGCATTGGTGTGCATTCGCATATCTGTAGCCATTTACATGGGGAGCGAGATATGAAAAAGATTCTTTTTGTTGCCGCAGTCATCAGCCTTTTAAACGCATGCAGTGAGTCGGTTTATGAACTCCCGAATGGATCGGCAGGGGGAACGAACGATGGGGGTGTGCACGAAGGCGCACCATGCAATGTTGCAACCGACGAAGCATTCTGCACAGACAGCGGAAATGTGATGCGATGCGAAAACAATGAGTGGGCTTTAGCAACGTGTAGTACAGGTTGTAAAGATGGTGCGTGTATAAAAAAAGAACAAACAAAAGAAGAAAGCTGCGAAGGAGAAGAAATATATAGTTGGTGTACAGTTGAGGGTCACACTTTGGCTTTTGGCTGTAAACACACATACGCCAAAAATTCCGGCATTATCATATCCACAATGACATGTGCAGCAGGTTGTAATGAGACGACAGGAGAATGTTATGAATGTGATAAAGAAAATAAATGTTGTAAAGATGATGATAATACCTGCCAAAAGACCTGTATAGATCACAGATGTATCCCCCAAAACACACTATCATGCATGAGAGGTCCAGACTTTGTATGTGACCAGGATGACAGCAAACAAACAACAAACACATATACGCTGTATTGCAATGGATCCGCAAGAGAAGGATTTGTGAACATACAGTGCGAAGACAATAAAAAGTGCAGTACGAACCACGGAGCTTGCGTTGAATGCATAAACGATGATGATTGCAAAGACAACCATCCCGAAAGACCAACTTGCAACAACGGGATATGTAGTGCGAAGGAATGCGGTCCTGACCAGGAAATCGACACTTCAACCGGAAAATGTATGGACAAATGCACGCTTGATGGCGTTAAGGCATATTTGCAAGAACATCCAGAGTACAAGGAAGAATACGGGATCAACTCTGACAATCTAAACGACGACAACACATGTATCATTTCATACGATGCAGACCAGAACAGCACAGCTTTGTCGTGCGGCAAATTAGCTACTGATAATAAAGAACGAGACATCATATTCTGCGGCACGGTCTATCTGGACGAATTCGACGGTCAAATCAATAACATCATCGGCCGAAAGATATTCGGTGTACACGATGCCACAATCACATCACATGGAAACACGACGATTCGAAATCCTCTTTTTGGTGCTGTAACCGACTCGTCAATATTTAGGCTTAAAATCAAGAATATTGACTTCAGCGATATAGGAAACAACGAACAAGGAATTCGCGGCATTATCGAAAAAGTAGAGAGCACAGAGAATACTCAGTCTAAGATCGAAGGTATATCTATTGAAAATGTATCGATTATATCAAATTTCGAATCATCATCCCCAATCGGCGGTTTTATTGGTGAAGCGAAACACCTGTCAGCAAAATACATTTCAGTAGAATACCTCCAGGTCAGTGTCATTTATTCCAAAAGCGACATTGGCGGATTATTTGGAAAGGCAAGCGATGTCACTCTATATAACCTTAACATTCAGAACACTTCAGTAAATGCACACAAAACAGCATTAATGACTGCTGGTAGGTATGAAAATGTTGGCGGCGTAGCTGGTTCTGGTAATTTACATGTATATGGTGGCCTCATTTACAATCTCACAATTGACACCGACATGAATAACGTCGGTGGTTTAATTGGTGAATCAAATGATGTTACAACAATCAACCCAGACAAAGACAATTCTTATTCATTAATAATAGTATCCGATCGAATCAATGGCTACGACAACATTGGCGGACTAATTGGCAAAGCAAAAGGTCATATCATTATTAATTCGCGTGAGAACGAATCCCAGCTGAGAATTAGCTCAGAATCCATCGAGGGCAAAGACAATCTGGGCGGCCTCATTGGTCACTCTGATGATGCCGCTCTTAGTCTCCATCATATCAAGAATACAATCAACACCATCATTGGAAGCAATAACATCGGCGGATTCATTGGTTCAATGAATGTGAACAAACACATAGAAGACAACAAATTTGACATTGACATTGATGACGTCAACAATAATTGCACTAAATCAATATCATCATGTCTTTTTGGCAATTCAAACATTGCCGGATTTGTTGGCAGCATGAGCATTAAAGAGGACGCATCAGCCAACATTTCAAACATCGACAACAGCTTTTCAGACCCCAGCATATCCGCAACTTTCGATGCGGCAGGATTCGTTGGAGAAATAAGCATTGACACAAAAGAGCCTGGTAAACTAATAATTGATAATATCGTTTCGAACGTAGGTGCGATTAAAGGCACCGATCGTGTTGGCGGTTTTATTGCATCCATCAGCTTCGGAGATGCTGATGCAGAAGACCCACAGTTAAAAATTAGCAATGTGACGTCAAATGCAGTTGTGTTTGCATCGGATGAGGAATCTTCGGAAAATACTAAATTGTATTACATTGCAATGACATATTTCTCCGATGGAAAATATTTAGCGAACAAACTTAAAACAGACATTACTTATACACAAAACAAAGGCGCAGGGTTTATCAATACGATTAGCAACAATTGGTACGCAAATGCAATTGCAACTAATGACTTAACAAACAAATACATGCACGATTACGATTACTGTTGTAACACACCAAGCACATGCATACCAGGTCACGCCATTTGTCGTGAAGCCAATCGCTATTACAAATGGCCACCTAACTTTGTGACGAGTTTCTACGAAAATGCATTTACGTCCAAGATCTCCGTTTCAAATATCGCCGTAAAGCACGACACTCAACCCTTAAATGCTGCAAACAGACAAAAACACAACGGCTATAACACACTAAGTCGCTATATAGATAAAATCAACCAGCGAGCATGTGCCGGTTCTGATGAAGACGGTCTAATGAAATCACTTGACCAAATAAATGCATTTAACAGCATTTATAGAAAAAATATATTCATTTATTCGACTGTTGATCACGGATTACTCTCCAGTCCATCCGGAAGAGAGAAAGAATTGTATTCAGTGAATCACACGTATAGTTATCCATTGAATGATTGCGACTATTCTGATTTCAACACCAACAATGCCAACAATATATATATAATGTATGATAAGTATTGCGACGTCGGCGAATCAAGAGAATGTAGTGATGATAATATGTCAGAGACCGACGTGCTCGAGGCTGTGATAGAAGAAAATGCGTATCATGTGACAAAAGTGCCCTCAGTCATTAGTCACACTTGGCACTTCGACAAAACCCTCGGCCTGCCCGTGCCTGCTTTGCAAGGAATAGTCGTTAAACAGGAAGAACCATTGCCCCTTGAACCTATTGATCCGGATGATTCCAGAGAACCAGCCCCGGATTCGCCGGTGGAACCATAGAATTCGACCACTGAGAGCCAGCAGCCACTTTTCCCCGGTTGCGTATGCAACCGGGGAGAAATGGTATAAAGCGTTGGGCGATTCAGTTGTTATCCGCCTCACCTAATCTGCGTCAGGCTGGCAAAAACTGCTGTCGCTTCCCATTTGATCAAAAAGCTCTGAAACTTCAACAAAGTTTTCGTCTGCTGCGTATTTGGCCAGACAAGAATAATATGACGCTATGCTGCCCACGCTGCAGGCTGTTGTTGCTTCACATACAGCACCGAATTCAGACGCATAGTAACCATCGAACTTTTGCTTGAGGGCACATTTGGCGTCGTCTGTTTTTTCCTCAAGAGCTGCAAAGGTTTCGATTTCTGTACGATGGCTTGCGATATAATTGTTCCAGGGGATATAATTATCACAAAACATCGGTCTGCCCGTCGTCTTGTTTATGCATTCATTCTCGATACATTCGCCCCTGATCGAGCACATGTCTGCATAATTGTCCCCATACTCACTGCATGTTCGCTTGATACAGTGACCCAAATCATCGCACTTGTGGGAATCCGGGCAATACTCGCCGTCTGAGCATTGATTGCAGGGGGTTTTTAGTATATTGAGATAGGCTATGACGTTGGATATATCAATATAATGATTCACATCTACATACCCCGACAGCGCTTTTAGCAAGGTGAGTTGACCACAGGATGCAAACATATCATCACCCAATTTGCTGCACGAAGCTGTCTGCGCACACAATTCAGGCATGATACTGGCTAAGTCTTCTCTTAATTCTTTTATCGCAGTGCATTGTTGCGCATAGCTGGATGTATCAGTAGTGGTAATGAGCAAATCTATATGAGATTCGAAATAGCTGCTGACTGACGCTTCCTCACAAAACAGAGGCGAAGCGTTCGATCTCACATTGCCGTCGTCGTCGGCTGCATAGCACTGGCTATTCCAGCATGTCTCACCCCCGCACATGGGCGGATATTCATCGCATGTCATATGTACGCATTGGTTTTCTTCACACTTTTGAAATGGCAAACAATAAACATCGCTGCATTTTTCGCATGCGTTCTGCAAATACAGCAAATTTCCCAGCACATCGGCGTCGATATAATCCGGTACCGAGTCATTGCTTGCTTTTTTTTGTTCGATCATCCAATCGATGCATTTATAGAAAGAAGCGACACTGCCGGTAAAACATGAATCTACCGTTTTGCAAAGCGAGGATCCGTCAACGGCAAGAGCTTCATCAAACTGAATGCGTTGTCTGCAAGCTTCGGAGTGGTCTGTAAGTCCATAGATCCTGTGGATATTTGCGTATTTGTTGCTGAGAAATTCGATCGTCGCAGGGTCTTTGCAAAAGAGCGGCACACCGGTATTCCGATCGATGCATTCTCCTTCATTACACTTTCCCACGCTGCCGCATTTGCCTTCGCAGGATATATCCTCTGGCTCGGTGAGGCAAAGACCGGTGCGTGTGTCGCATGTTTCAGATTCACTGCACAGATGGGTGTTTTTGCGGCAGTCATCCTTCTTTCCGAGAATGACTAAACAGGCTTCGTAATTGGGATCGCTCTCATCCACACAACCACCATTGCACGGAATTTTGTTGCCGCAATTTGAATGACAAAAATAGTCGATTTTCGCATCTGCACTTTCTGGCACAAATTGCATGCATGTTGGTGCAGATTCGGGGCATTTTTCGGAGTTCAAAAGCTGCCTGGCGCCATTGGTATAGACATAAGCCTGCCCATTGCCATCGGGTGGACAAACCTGTGAATCGATCACAGCTTCGAGGGTACAGCCCGCACAGAGCGAAATCGCAACGAGAAAAACGATCTTCTTCATGCCAAATATCTCCCATATTTACAATATCACTCAATACACCAAGAATAATATAGCATGGAAATGATGAAAATCAAAGCATCATGAGCAAAGGGTCCAAGACTACCGCATTTACTTTTGGCATGATTTAGTTCAAGCCCGCTAGGGCTTGAATATCAATAGCCCCCGGCAACGCCGGGGGATGGTGAATGCTCTCCAAAGAGGAACGCCAGAGACGTTCAATATTGAACCCCGCTGGGGTTCTATGGATTAAGGTCATGCTCTGATCCCCCGGTAGTCGCCTACGGCTCAATCGGTGGTCATTACCGTAACGGGCTTCATTCAATCAATTATCCACGACACAGCGGAAACCAACAGTAAGATAGCGCGAACTATCCATATAACTACAAGCCATTAGTTCACGATGACTTCTAATAGTAATATCCTCTGCGGGACTAGCATAGCTCCCCCCTTTCAATTTATAAATAGGACAATAGACTCCCAACTCCTGCTCTGTTTCGTCAGCTGTTTTATAAATTGGAGAAATCAATTCTTCCAAATTGCCAGCCATATGTGTAAGGCCGGTAGGTGTCTGCCCGCGCACCAATGTGTTATTCCAACATATAGAAGATGAACCTTGACCGACGTCTGCATTTAAAAGATCATATATTTTGCCATTTGAACCACAAAAAAGAGTCGGCGAAGGCGATCCCTTAAAATTGGCATGCACACAAAACTCTGGTGGTTCATTCCCCCAAGGATAAAGTACATCACGTTCTTCAATCCCATCATGTAGCGCCGCGTATTCCCACTCATCTTCGGTCGGCAAATGACCTCCGACCCATTCGCAAAAAGCCATAGCGCCTTCATATTTCACACAATTTATAGGAGTATTTTGATGAGCGTTGCTAAGTACAGAAACGCACCCTGGCGCATTGTATTGTGACTGAGCAACCAAACATGGTCCAAAATCTATACAATCTGCGAACTCAAGACTTGAAACAGCATTAGTGAACATTCTGAATGCAGGCATATCAACAATGGTTCCATCCGAACGAATATGCTGCCCAGCAGGAATATCGGTCAAATCGAGTTCAAATGGTAATGCGTTTACAGTGCCGGGGTCAGTAGTTGTGCCGGGGTCAGTAGTTGTGCCGGGGTCAGTGGTTGTGCCGGGGTCAGTAGTTGTGCCGGGATCAGTAGTTGTGCCGGGATTAGTGGTTGTGCCGGGATCAGTTGTTGTGCCGGGATCAGTTGTTGTGCCGGGATCAGTTGTTGTGCCGGGATCAGTAGTTGTGCCGGGATTAGTGGTTGTGCCAGAATCTATATCATCGTTCAAAAAAGGCGCATCTTTTTCAACAACTACATATCGGATTTCTTCGCCACATGCAGAACTGAACAATGCGCACACCGCAATCAAGAAAATGATTCGTTTCATAGATTCCTCCTAATAATGTAGCCTCCCTATATTGTTGGTAATACATCATTTACCCGGGGGTTCACTTCGTTCCACCCCGGGCTGTGACATTTCGCCCCATTAGGGCGATAATCATGCACGCATTCTGCGTCTGAAGCCAAAGGCCAAAAGCGTTATCGCGGCAATGATTGCAAACACAGACTGGCGTGATGTTTGGCTGACGGAGGCAGAACAATCAGAATCGGAATCGCCATTGTTGTCGCTCAACCATGATCTGTCACAGTTATAGAGCAGTACACCGGTTGTAGGAAAACGCGTCAGTTTACCAGCTGTGTCTGTCGCTTCGAAATAGTACTGCGCACATGCTTGCGGTTCTTCGATAGAATTTGAGCCATAAACGCCATGCATCTCTGTACCACGTGTTTTGGTGAGTTCGCTGCTGACGCCATTTATCGTCACCGTGACTTTTGATGCAGGCGTTTCTGAATAATAGTGTGTCTTGAACCACAAATCATTGCTGTCCCGATAACCGGCACCGGCTGTGATCACCGGAGGATCGTTGGGAACTGCACCACTAAAATCCTGAGACGCAATGCCATAGTATTTGCCTTCGCGTGCCTTGGTATAGCCAACGCCAATACTACGTGATTTCCCAAGAATATTAAATCTGTGGCCATTGCTTGTGTTCCATTCACAGCCGCTGCCATTGCCGTTTTCGTAAAGCCACAGCATAAATGCATCGTAGGGTTTGGACGAAGTCGATGCCAGGTTTTCAGCGGAATAGCCACTTGCGAACATTTTGACGCGTTCTGATGTACTGGTTCCACTGCTTCCACAGGCTGCAGTGCCGCTTTCACAGGCGCAGCCTGGCGCACCGTCACATATGTAGGGGTATTTGGCTGCGGCGTCAGCTCGCAGCTTACATGGCGAATTATGCTGCATACACGGCGTCTTTTCGGAACTATCGATCGCATTGAGCATATTCGCATGGAACTGCGCGGCACGATAAAGTCCATCGTCCCAATACAACGGCGCCAGAACTTCGTCATGACAATCCAACCCCTCGGAACAATTGCTGCCACAGGATGCCAGCGCTTCTTTGGTATTCGTGCGCGCTTCGTTCGTAAGCAAATGAATCACCCGCGATCCTTCGGGAATATCCGCACCTTCGCCATATCCATAGGCAAACGAAGGTATTAAAGCTATCAGGCCAATCGGTAATATACGATGCATTTTATCCGCTCCTGTCCCTTTGGGATTCTATAGTTTTTCGATTTGCTCTGGCGTGAGATTTGTACATTGCGCAATCAAGTTTATATCGAGATGATTGTCTTTCATAGACTTGGCAATTCTCTGTTTTTCGTCATTTTTTCCGTTTTCCCAGCCTTGTTTTTCCCCAGCTTCCCAGCCTTGTTTTTCCCCAGCTTCCCAGGCTTCCTTTTTGAGTTTCCATACCAATTGTTCACCTGCTGTCATATTGCCATCCTCCTGATCAAGATTAAGGTGGAATTTTTTTGAGATTTCTTTCTGTTTTTCTTTGTCCGTTTTTTTTGAAAGGCACACGTCCAACATCGGCATAATGCCTTTATAATTTTTGTCTTTTGCGGTCCCAATGTGAACCATTACGATTTGTATCTTGTCGATGGGATGTTTGGATGATTTACCAAACACCACATGTTGTCTGAGTGAATAGCTGTCAATCGAGTTGGCTACGGTTTAGGAGGTTCAGGACATACCCAGATTGAACAGACTTTGCACAAATTGTCGTAATTGTCTTTCTCGAATACGCTGCCTTTTTGATCTGCCAGCATACATGCAGCATAAAAGACTGCGCGATTACGCAAATCGTAACCGGGGGTATAGTCGGTTTGGGCTTCAACATTGATAAATATCGGTATAATTTGTTTTGAGCCAGGCAAAAGAACATAAAAAATGATGTCGAAGAAGCTGGGATTCTGATTTGGCGAGTCGCGTTCGTTTCGCAATCCCCTGATATTTTTACAGTCGTTCTCCTCGCCGGGGGTACCCTCGATATAACGCCTGGCAATTATCTCGGGTTCGATTTTTGCAAATTCATGCATCGTCGCCTTGAGCAGATGTGCGAGTACCATCTTGTTCGATAGCACCCGCTTGCATTTTGCATCATACCAATGCACAAACGCCTTGTCATCTGCCGTGAGTTGAAATTTGTCAGATCGTAACAGTTCAACCCTATGCTCTTTTTGACGGCTTGCGCCGTAACATTTTTCATTTGCGCGGCTACGCGCCGCAGGCGGCAAGGGGCGTTGTTCCGCGAACGCCCCTTGCAACCCCGCGCGGCTGGGGGCGCTGCCCCCCGTCCCCTGATCTTGGTTCTACACATGCTTTAGTGCGACGCTAAAACGCCATCCATGGCGTTGTACCGTCGCCCCGCCGACATCGTGTCGGCGGGAAAGTCGTTAGCTCATCACGACGGCCTGCGGCCGTAATGCTTGTTTCTGCGCAGATACACATATCACGAATAAAGTCAAGCTTAGGGCTGAATATTACGTCCGTTCAAAAGCCATAGATACACCTCCATTTGGTTGTGCATTCCCGTTCCTGCATTTTGCTGCAGCATCTAACCACAACTGAGCGTTTCGAATGTGTGGGGGATGCATCTATGATCTGTGGCAATTGAAAATAAATCGGCCGAAAAAAGTATCTGTGAAAAAAATAGGTGGTTTGCGCGTGCAAAAACGAGAAAACGCCGCGTATCCCAACGGGATAGCGGCGTTTAGCGAGCTGTATGCGCCAACGGCGCATAGGCGAGCAAGCGAGATGTAGAGACGTGTCGTGACACGTCTCTAAGCGAGCGACAGATTAATCCTGTTTGTCTTCGACGACCATATCGAGGTAACGATAGGCCTGAAGTCCGGTACCGGCCGGGATGAGGCGACCCATGATGACGTTCTCTTTGAGGCCATAGAAACCGTCGTATTTGCCGGCGATGGAGGCTTCGGTGAGGACTTTGGTCGTTTCCTGGAATGCCGATGCGGCGATGAAGGACTCGGTGGAGAGGGAGGCTTTGGTGATACCGAGCAAGAGGTCTTCGGCGATGGCGGGATCGCCGCCTTTTTCGAGGATTTTGGCGTTCACGCGTTCGAATGTGTGGCGATCAACGTGTTCGTCGAGGAGGAAGTTGGAATCACCGACGTGCGTGATTTTGCAGCGGCGCAGCATCTGGCGAACGATGACTTCGATGTGCTTGTCGTTGATGCGAACACCTTGCGTGCGGTAGATTTCCTGGATTTCGTCGACCATGTATTTGGCGAGGTCTTTGCGGCCCTTGACGGCGAGGATGGCGTGTGGATCGGACGAACCTTCCATGAGCTGATCGCCTGCCTGGACGCGGTCGCCCGGGTGAACGATGATGTATTTGCCTTTCGGGATGAGGTATTCCTTGGGTTCGCCGACGTCAGGTGTAATGATGATGCGGCGTTTGCCCTTGGTATCTTTGCCGTAGCTGACGTAACCTTCGATTTCGGAGATGATGGCGAGTTCTTTTGGTTTGCGGGCTTCGAAGAGTTCAGCGACGCGGGGCAGACCGCCGACGATACCGCCGGACTTGGTGTCGTCGTGAGGAATCTTGGCGAGGGTCTGTCCGGGTCCGATTTCATCGCCGTCGTTGACGACGAGGATGGCATCGACGGGCATCTGGTATTCGGCGAGTGTCTTTTTGTTGGCCTTGTCGCGAATGACGATGCGCGGGAGCAGATCGGCTTCTTTTGTCTCGATGATGGTTTTACGGGACAAACCGGTCGTCTTATCGAATTCTTCACGCATGGTGCGGTTTTCGATAATTTGTTCGAATTTGACGATACCGCCTTCCTGCGAAATCATGACGTTTGCGAAAGCATCCCACTCGGCCAGGAGCTGACCTTTCTTAACCTGCTGTCCTTCTTTGACGCGGACGCGGGCACCGTAACGGAGCGGATAACGTTCGCGTTCGCGGCCGTCTGCATCGTGGATGCTCATTTCGGAGTTTCGGTTCATGACGACGAATGTGCCATCGAGCGCATCGACGAACGACTGCATGTGGAAGCGGATGGTACCATCGTTCTTGGCTTCGTAGCTGGATTCGACGCCTTCGACGTTTGCCGTACCACCGGTATGGAATGTACGCATCGTCAGCTGTGTACCAGGCTCACCGATGGACTGTGCGGCGATGACGCCGACGGCCTCGCCGTGATTGACGAGACGGCCGCGGGCCAAATCGCGTCCGTAGCACAGTGCGCAAATGCCGTGTTCGGCCTGGCATGTGAGACCGCTGCGGATAAAGACGCTGCGGAGCGCGGCGTGACGAATTTTGTCGACAGCGGCTTCGTCGATTTCGCCATTGGAGGGCACGATGACGTTGCCGTCGTTATCGACGATATCATACAACGCCACACGACCGAGTACGCGCTCGCCGAGATCTTCGATTACTTCGCCGTCTTTGACGAGTGAGGTCATCTCGATACCGTCGAGTGTTCCGCAATCCTGTTCGAAGATGATGGTATCCTGGGCGACATCGACCAGACGGCGGGTGAGGTAACCGGAATTTGCCGTCTTAAGAGCCGTATCTGCGAGACCCTTGCGGGCACCGTGGGTGGAGATGAAGTACTGGAGAACCGAGAGGCCTTCGCGGAAATTGGCGCGAATGGGCGTTTCGATGATCTCGCCGGAGGGCTTGGCCATAAGACCTCGCATACCAGCGATCTGACGAATCTGCTGCTGGCTACCACGAGCACCGGAATCGGCCATGATGTAGACCGCATTGAATGACGGACCATCGATTTCCTTGCCGGTAACGGGATCCGTGAACTTCTGGGTCTTGATTTTGTACATCATCTCGTCGGAGATCTTTGTGGTGACCTGCGACCAGATATCGACGACCTTATTGTAACGCTCTTTATCGGTGATGAGACCTTCGTTGTACTGATCGGTGATTTCGTTGACCTTATCCTGAGCGGCGGCGAGGAGTTTTGCCTTGGCTTCGGGGATGATCATGTCGTGGATATTGATGGAAACACCGGCTTTGGTAGCCTGTGTGTAACCGAGCGTACGCACGCGGTCGGCGAGAAGGACGGTGCCTTTGTCACCGGCATAGCGATAGGCCTGATCGATGAGCTTACCAAGTTCTTTCTTGGTGAGCGTCTTGTTGATCATGTCGAATTTCATCTCGGGCGGGAGGATTTCGCTGGCGAGTACGCGACCGACGGTGGTGTCGATGAGCTTGCCTTCGTGACGGACCTTAATCTGGGCCTGGAGATCGACTTTGCCGTGGTCGAAAGCCATGCGGACTTCGTCGAAATTGGCATAAAGACCATCGATGGGATTGCCTTTTTCGTCTTCGCGATAGCAACCGAGAGCGAACGGACGTTCGCGGGTCATGTAGTAGCAGCCCAGAACCATGTCCTGCGTTGGGACGATGATTGGATTGCCGCTTGCGGGCGAAAGGATGTTATTGGTCGAGAGCAGCAGAACACGGGCTTCCATCTGGGCTTCGAGAGAAAGCGGAAGATGGACGGCCATCTGATCGCCGTCGAAGTCGGCATTGAATGCGGTGCAAACCAATGGATGCATCTGAATGGCCTTGCCTTCGATGAGCAGCGGTTCGAACGCCTGGATACCGAGACGGTGCAGCGTAGGCGCACGGTTGAGGAGAACGGGGTGCTCTTTGATGACTTCATCGAGGATATCCCAAACCTCGGATTTCTCCATCTCAACCATCTTTTTGGCGCTCTTGATCGTATTGACGATGCCGCGCGACACGAGTTTGTTGAAGATGAAGGGCTTGAAGAGCTCGAGGGCCATCTTTTTGGGCAGACCGCACTGATGCAGACGGAGTTCGGGGCCGACGACGATAACGGAACGACCGGAGTAATCGACTCGTTTACCGAGCAAATTCTGACGGAAACGACCGTGTTTACCTTTGAGCATATCCGACAGAGATTTGAGCGGACGCTTGTTGGCACCATGAATTGTCTTGCCACGGCGGCCGTTGTCGAAGAGCGCATCGACAGCTTCCTGAAGCATGCGTTTTTCGTTGCGGACGATGATTTCGGGCGCATTCAGCTCGATGAGTCGTTTGAGACGGTTGTTGCGGTTGATGACGCGGCGATACAGATCGTTGAGATCTGAAGTCGCAAAGCGACCGCCATCGAGTGGGACGAGTGGACGAAGATCTGGCGGAATCACGGGCAGAACTTCGAGAATCATCCATTCGGGCAAATTGTCGGAATTGCGGAAAGCCTCGATCACTTTGAGGCGCTTGGCGATTTTCTTGCGCTTGGCGTCGCTGGTGGCTTCCTTCATTTCGTGGCGAAGCTTCATCGATTCCATTTCGATGTCGACCTGCTCGAGCAGATCATGGATAGCTTCGGCGCCCATCTTGGCTTCGAATGCGCCTTCACCGTATTCTTCGAGATACTGGGTATAGGCTTTTTCGCTCAGGATTTCGCCTTTTTCGAGCGGCGTGGAGCCGGGGTTGGTCACGATAAAGCTCACACAATAGAGCACTTTTTCGAGCTCTTTCTGTGTGATATCGAGCACGTTGCCGATTCGGGACGGCAGGCTCTTGAAGAACCAGATGTGAACGACTGGTGTAGCCAGTTCGATATGGCCAAGACGCTCACGGCGAACTTTGGACTGAATAACTTCGACGCCGCATTTTTCGCAGACGACGCCGCGGTGTTTCATGCGTTTATATTTACCGCAATTGCACTCATAATCTTTGACTGGCCCGAAAATCTTGGCACAGAACAAACCATCGCGTTCGGGCTTGAACGTTCTGTAGTTAATCGTTTCGGGCTTTTTTACTTCACCATGGCTCCACTCAAGGATTTTCTGAGGACTGGCCAGGCTGATGCGCATCGCCTGAAAACACGTTGGATCCTTTGGACGTTCAAACGGATTCGAATATATATCTGTCACAGCTTTACCTCTTATTAAGGCAGGGAAATTGCCGGTTTATCCGGCTCTTCCCGAGTCAACTGAATGAGATCTGTTAATTAACACAATTGAAGTCTCCCCTTTTTGGGGGGAGATTTAGAGGGTGCCTGAAATGTTGCTTATCTCGGGGCTTCTTCGAGCAGCTCGACATCGAGGCAGAGCGACTGGAGCTCTTTGATGAGAACGTTGAACGATTCGGGAAGTCCGGATTCGAGTGCGAAATCG
>CAMKRB010000030.1 GCA_946415045.1 uncultured Myxococcales bacterium | reverse complement strand
TGTAGTGACCGTTGTCAAGACCTGCTTTCCTTTTGTTTTGATTAGCTATTTCATCATTCAATGTCCTTTGAGGACATTGAATGGGCTTTGGTTTATCAGTTCCCGACATTTGGCCATTCTGATATTCGTGGATTGGTTACCGCAGGTCAATGGTTTCGTCGAGAGTTCTACAGTCTACTGTCGTGGATCACAGATGTGCCAACATAGAGACGACGTAGATAGCTCAAACCTCTTTACCCAAAGCTCATTCAATATCCTCACTGGTTAGTTTTTGTTGATACCCCGGCTTTCTTTCTGGATGGGGATTGGGGAAACCGCTTCTTTGGCCACAAAGAAAGCGGTCTCCCCAAGCTCCAGGATTACGGAACTATTTGTGGTTTTCTGTCATATTTATTGACCATCATTCCCCAAATGAAACACGCCAGCTCACGAGCAATTGCAACGCAGGCAACATTGGGATTCTTGTTTCTGCATACAAACTGAAAATATCGCTTTCGTAAGCGTACATTTGCTCTGTCTGCATAAGCAATAGATTCGGCAGAACAACCAGACTGCCTATTTTTCAAATCTTTGGACTTGTATCCAATTTGTCCTCGATTATAACAATGTGCAGCTTCTACCAAAAGCCGTCTCACTTGGGTATTACCTGCTTTTGTAATGCTCAGTCTGTGCTGTTTTTCACCACTGGAATCTTCCCCTGGAATCAAGCCTAAATAGGATGCAAAGTGTCCCGCATCCGAAAAACGGTTAAAATCTCCGACTTCAGCAAGTACGGTCATCGCCGTGATAGTTTTAATACCAATAAAGCATGACAACTTCTTGGCCTTGTCTTTATATTCTGGCTTTTGAGATAATTCTTCTATGCGTTTATCCATGAGTGCAATGCGTTCAATTAGATGATTAAAAGTCAATAGGTATTCATTCAGTATTTCGCGCTGCATATCATTCAGCTTCAGCTTGCTTAACCAATCAATGTGTTTTTGAGTCCATTTGTGCTTACCCGTAACATACTGAAGTTTATGACGAAGACAAAATGCAGTTATCTGCTGCTTAATTCGTTTCAATGCGAGCTTATGGTCGTTTCGCATACGTATGTAGTCTTTGATTTCTTCTGTTTCCTCTGATGGAATATGGACTGGACTATAGGTACCATTGGCAAGACACTGAGCAATCCTCATGGCATCGCGTTTATCCGTTTTCAATCGCTTTTTGCCTTTTTCTGTGGGGATGGTGCTCGGAGCAAGTATCACACACTCTACTCCGGCTGCTGACAGCTCCCTAAACAAGCTGTACCCAAGACAGCCTGCCTCGTAACCACAAACAATGTGGGCATTCACATCATAAAACTCCTTGGCAGACTTTAGATATTTGAGCACTAAACTGCTGTCTGGACTGATCTTCTGAATCCTGAAAACTTTTCAGTCGCTGCACAATAGCAGCAAAGCGTAAAACTTTCTTTATGTACGTCCATTCCAACGAAAAGTGTGTTATGATGCATATCAGTGACCTCCTTGCAATGCGGTAAACCCTGTTACCGCAGGTTATTTCACACGATGCAGTCTACAGGTAAATCCACGAGAGATGCAACGTGAGGTCACTACATATTGTCTACGCAGGCAAATAGCGGGCGGCCAAAAGGGCGTATGCGCGCAGCGCATAGCCCGATGCGTCGGGCGTATTTGCCATATTGCGCCAAATCGCACAATGCGGCCCGCACGGCGTGATGCGCGATATGGCAAATAGCCCGCGCCACAAAAATCCCTCGCCATTTGGGTGCTGGCGAGCTATGGTGTGGAGGGGCGGTGCGTCGTACACAGGAGGCGTTATGGCACAGCTCAAATATCCAATAGGCATACAGACGTTTGAAAAGATTCGCAGTGAAGGTTACGTTTATGTCGATAAGACTGATTTGATTTATCGCCTGACGCATGGTTCTTCCATCTATCACTTTCTGTCGCGTCCGCAGGGCAAAGGAACAGACGGGGCTGCGGGTTGTATTGCTCGTCGATGAGTACGAAAAGCCGGTTCTGGATACGCTGGGCAATGAGGAACTGCAGGAAAAGCACCGACAGACTCTGAATGGATTTTATGGCGGCATTAAAAAAGCCGACAGATATCTGAAATTTGTATTGCTGACTGGCGTGACAAAACTCGGAAAACTCAGCATATTCAGCGCCCTCAATAATTTGAGTGAACTCACTTTTGATGAGCGTTATGCAACGCTCTGCGGAATTACCGGTCAGGAAATACATGAGAATTTTGACGAGGGTGTTCAGGCTTTGGCCGATAAACATGGCGTTTCTGTCGAAGAGATGTATGACCGAATCAGAGATCAATATGACGGTTATCATTTTTCGGAAGAATCCGAGGGTATGTACAATCCGTTCACCCTTTTAAATGCGCTGGATAAAAGAAAGCTGGAGAATTACTGGTTTTCGACGGGGACGCCAACTTATCTGGTCGAATTGTTTAAACGCAATAAAATAGATTTATTAAATCTGGATAATCTGCACTACACACAGGAGCAGCTTACCGATGTCGATTCATTCCAGCGCGGTATTATCCCGCTATTTTATCAAAGCGGTTATCTGACTTTGATTGAATATGAAAAAGAATTTGGCAGATTTAGACTCGGATTTCCAAATACTGAAGTCGAGCGTGGCATGATGAACTTCTTTATCCCATTTTATTGCAACGCCCGCAGTACAACTGAGTTTGACATTCCGAACTTCGTTATGGATGTAAGAAATGCCCGCATTGAATCGTTCATGCAGCGCGTATCGTCTTTACTGGCCGATTCCCCATACGAGATCGAACACGATCTGGAAGTTCATTTCCAGAATTTCTTTTATCTGTTGTTCAAATTGATGGGATATTACGTCCGCGTCGAATACCATACAAATGTCGGGCGCATTGATTTGGTCATTGAGACTGATAAATATATTTTTATTATTGAATTTAAACTGGGCCGTTCAGCCAAACTCGCTCTTAATCAAATTAAGAAAAATGGCTGTGTAAATCCATTTATGAGTGATTCACGAAAGAAGTTCCTTGTGGGGGCCAATTTTGGCGTGAAACTTCGGGGAATGGGCAAATATATTGTCGAAGAAGTCGATTCGTGATGGCGGAGGCAGCTCAGTATTATGTTTTTATGCTGAAAATCAGTATCATGTGATCCGCGAATTACCGCCGGGAAAAGGTTTTGCCGATATTGTATTATTGCCGAAAAAACGCGTGCAGAAGCTCGCAATGGTCGTCGAACTGAAGTTTAAAAATAGAATTTCAGACGGCGATTGACCAAATCCATAATCATAATTATCCGGTCAGATTACATGATTTTTATGGCGAACTGATATTGGTGGGCATCGCATATGATAATCGGAACATATCTATATTCACAGGCATCCCTAATGTCA
Source organism: uncultured Myxococcales bacterium (assembly GCA_946415045.1). GTDB lineage: Bacteria > Myxococcota_A > Bradymonadia > UBA4248 > UBA4248 > UBA4248. The sequence continues at coordinate 14,076 of CAMKRB010000030.1, read as the reverse complement.
GCTTTCGAATGAAACTATGCTCGAAGCAGATATGGTCAGCCAGCAAAATATTCACACTCGTACAATAGAATCAGGCATAAATGTATATGGCGAGCGTATGCCGCGCTGGCGGCATAGCTCGCCGGGCATCGCGTATGGCGCGGGCGCGCCATAGCGATGCAACACATCGAAAAAACACCATCAGGTGCCGCTTGTAGCGACGTTATCGAACCGCAGCGAGGGGATGCGGAGGCTGCTTTCGACGCGAGGATCGTTGCCGGCCTCGACCAGGTTTTTCCAGAGTTCGAGGTGATTGCCAGTGATGTTCATTTCGGAGACCGGTGTGGTGAGTTTTCCGTCTTCGATGGCGACGCCGTTGAAACCGTGGGAGAAATCGCCGCGGACTTCGTCGGAATTGCCGCCGAGCAGACCGAAGATGTAGATGCCGTCTTTGACGTCGGCGATGATTTCGTCGAGGCTGCGTTTGCCCGGTGTGAGGACGAGATTGGTGCTGCGGCCCGAGGTTGCGGTGAGGCCGAGTTTGTTGGCGCCGTATGTGCTGAGATAGTATTGTTTGAGTTTTCCGGCCTCGAATATGGTTGCTTCTTTACATGGCATGCCTTCGCCGTCGAAGAGAGCGGATGACGCGCCGCGTTTGATGAATGGCATGTCGCGCAAGTCGAGCAGTGGCGCGCCGAAGACCTGATCGATTCTGTCCAGGAAGTAGGATCTTTTCATGACGAGTGAGCCCGTGAAAAGCGGCGATATGAATTTGGAAATCATCGAGGAGGAAACGCGCGGATCGAGCACAACGGTGCGGTTTTTGGATTCGAGTTTCTTCTGTTTGAGCATGTAGCTGCAGTAACGCACGGCTTCGTCGGCGATGGCTTTGGGCGATCGCAAATCGGCGAGAAATTTGGTCGTGCTGTAACCATAATTCGACGGTTTTTTGTCGCCGTCCTGCATGGAGAGTTCGCATGAACCGGCGATGTTTGAGGATTTTCTTTCGCCTTCGAAACCGTTGGTGTTGACCATGTAGGATTCGTAAAGCTGTGTGCCGTATTCGACGGCGATATCGATGATGGGGATTTGTTTATTCTGAGCGCATTCGGCTTCGAGTGCGCCGCACATTTCGATGAGTTTATTAGGCGTGATGGCGGCGACTTCGGCGTCGTAGAGCTCGAGATCGAGCGCTGCGCGGTCTTTGTATCGTTCGGGATCGGGCAGGGTTCGGGCGGGGTCTTCTTCGAGCAGCCGGGTCATATCGATGGCTTTTTTGATGAAGGCGTCGATGCTGTCGGGGCGCAAATCAGACGTGCCATAGCTGCCGTATTTGCCGTCGACATACAGCTGGATGTTGAGTCCCGATTCGCCGGAGCTGGACATGTTTTCAATTTTGCCTTTTCGCCACGAAATATCGAGATTTTGTGCGCGGGCTATGGAAGATACGGCGTTCTGTGCGCCCAGGGCTTTGGCTTTTTCGATGGCCTTTTGGGCGATATCATGGAAATCAGACATCTTATACACCTCCTACGGTGATGGCCGACACGAGTGCTGAGGGCATGCCGAGCGATACGGGGACAGACTGGCCGTCTTTGCCGCACGTCCATCCTACATTTGAGAGTTCGAAATCGTTGGCGACTTTGGTAATTTTCGACAAGGTGTCGGGGCCATTGCCGATGATATTGACGTCCTTGATGGGCGCAGTGATTTTGCCGTCTTCGATGAGGAAGCCGTTTTTGACATAGAATGTATAATCTCCCGGTCCGATCAATACCTGTCCGTTTGTAAAGTTCGTGCAATAGATGCCGTATTTGATGTCGGCAAAGAGTTCTTCTTTTTCATGCGTGCCGTTTTTCATATAGGTGACGCGCATGCGGGGGACGGGGTAGTTTTTGTAGTCTTCGCGGCGGCCGCTGCCGGTCGAAGCGACTTTGTAATGTGCTGCGCTGATGCGGTCGTGCAGGTAGCTCTTGAGAATGCCGTTTTCGACGAGGACGGTGTCCTGGCATGCATTGCCTTCGTCGTCGACATTGAGAGCGCCGCGCGAATTGTCGAAAAGCCCGGAATCGCAGATGGTCACTTCATCGGAGGATACTTTCTGGTTGAGTTTGGTTGCAAAGATGCTGCGATCTTTTCGGTTGAAATCGGCCTCAAGTCCGTGACCGATGGCTTCGTGCAGCAAAATGCCCGATGCGCCGGCACCCAGAACGACTGGCCATTCGCCGCCCTTGGGTTTGACGGCGCTGAACAGGATGTCGGTTGACGAAATGACATGGTCGACCAGCGCCTGGATCCTTTCGTCAGTAATCGACTCGAAATCGTTCTTTCCGGCAAGAGAACTGCCGTTGGACTGGATTTCGTCATTGCGCTTCATCACGACGCTCAAACGCAGTGTAAAGTAGGGCTGCGAGTCTTCGGCATGAATGCCGTCAGATGTGTTTATCATCACCACGCGCTGGTGCCATGACAGTCCGACTGTGACCTGAATAATCGATGCGTCTTTGGAGCGGGCGAGTGCATCGACTTTTTGAATGAGCGCAACGGCGCGTGCAACATCCAGTGCATCCCAGTCGATGTTCTGGCCATAATAGCGCTTGAGATCCGCTTCGTGTCTGGATTTGATTTCGATCGGTGCGGCCCCCGGCGCAATTGCCGAAGCTGCATCGGCAGCCTTGAGCATATCTTCGAGCGTGAGCGTTTCACAATATGCATAACCGACCTGATCCTCGTTCACGCATCTTGCGCCCATGCCGAGAGCCGACGAAGCACTCGCACTGTTTACCTTGCCGTCGAGCATGTTCACGGATCCGGCTTTGGAATGCTCAAAAAACAGGTCGCCAAACGATCCGCCGCGGCTCATGGTTTTGGCGAGCACTTTGTCGATCATTTCGGGAGTCACGCCGAAATTTCGCTCGAAATAGCTGGGCTTGAGGGTAATCTGTGATGGCAGAATGATGACGGGTTCCGCTGCGGGTTTATCGTTTGCCACGGTTTCCTCCTTTTTCTTGCATGCGCCGAGGAATGGCACAGCCGCTGCGGCCAGTGTTCCTGTCGCAATAAAGTCTCGTCTTGTCCAATTCATAAAAAATCCTTCGGTCAGATGCGTTACGTAAAGTCGCTGTCCAGAACTGATTTGTGGTTAGTTTTACGGCATTGCGGCATGCGATGCGCTTTTCGTACCGTTTTTTTGAAGCTATCGTCTGCACGACAATCCCGCGAATGCTTTTAATATGAATATAGAGAAAAATAAAGGCTCTGTTTAACGATCGTGGATATGAAAAGTAAGGTTGTTGGCTTTGCGGCCACGAGCGATGAGCAATGAGCCACGAGTGATCATTGGCCAACTCAACGCTCGATGCTCGTCACACTTTGCCAGTATCTCACGCGCATTGGGGTAACGCTATATCCACACAGGCTAAACATAGCCAAAATAAACCATAGAATGATGTGCGCGGGCTATGGCCTTTGGGCCATACGCCCTGCGTCCTCGCCTATGCCTGCGGCATACGGCTCGGATGTATGTATGGCATGCACACCTGAACTGTATCGTGGGTTGCGGGATACGTGCTGTCTGAATATAATTGCCGGATGGCGGTTTGCCGCTGTTTTTGGGCAAATACAGACGATTGCAGGTGGACTATGGACAGAAACAAAGTCGTGCAGTGTTTTAAAAGACTTCAGAATGGGAACGATGTGCGTGGTGTGGCAGTTGCGACGCCGACCGAAGGCCGGACGTTGTCGGCGGGCTGTGTCTCGTTTATTGCTGCGGCATTTGCCGGATATGTGGCACAAAAGACGGGAAAATCGCCGGAATCGCTGCGGATCGGTGTAGGGCATGACAGCCGCATTTCAGCTTCTGAACTGATGGATGCCTGCTTCGTTGGTCTGGGCAATACAAACGTTTTTGACTGCGGTCTGATTTCGACACCGGCCATGTTTCAGTCGACGGTTCTGGCGTGCAGCGATTTCGATGGCGCAATCATGCTCACGGCAAGTCACCTGCCGTTTCACCGCAATGGCATGAAATTCTTTACAAAAGACGGTGCGCTCAATAAAGCCGATCTCTCGGTCATGCTCGAAAATGCTGCCGATTTGTGCTGCAGATATGGTGCGATCGACGACGATGCACTGGTGACTGCAGAACGCTTCAAAACGGGCGACCGGCAACCGCAATCGTTCGATATGGTCGGTGGATATTGTGCGCACATGCGCGATCTGATTCAGCGTGCGGTCAATGCAGAGGATTATGAACATCCGCTGGCGGGCCTGCATATCATCGAGGATGCCGGGAACGGTGCTGCCGGTTTCTTTGCAACCCATATTCTGCAGCCGCTTGGTGCCGATATTTCAGGCAGCGTATATCTTGATCCCGATGGACATTTTCCAAATCATGTGCCCAATCCCGAAGATGCAGCGGCCATGGCGGCTGCTCAAAAAGCGACGCTCAATGCCCGGGCTGATCTGGGCGTGATCTTTGATTGCGACGGCGATCGTGGTGCTGTCGTATTCAGTGACGGCACCGAGGTGAACCGCAATGTGCTCATCGCTTTGCTCGCCACCATCGTCGCCGAAAAATCGCCGGGTTCAACGATCGTCACCGATTCCGTGACTTCGGATGAACTGGCTGCCTATCTGGAAAAGCATCTGGGGATGAAGCATCTGCGCTACAAACGCGGCTATAAAAACGTCATCGACAAGGCTGTCGATTTGAACAAAAACGGCGAACTATGCGAACTCGCCATCGAAACGTCGGGGCATGGCGCATTCAAAGAAAACTATTTTTCGGATGACGGAGCTTATATTGCGACCGTTATTATTTGCAAAATGGCGCAGCTGCGGAAATCCGGCAGACGCATTGAAGATTTGATTGAATCGCTCGAACATCCCGCAGAATCCCGCGAAATCCGATTCAAAATAGGTGCGCCCGATTTCGTATCCTACGGAAAATCGGTGCTGGAAGCGTTTGGACAGTTTGCTGCTGGGGATGCGCGATTCCATATCGTTGAGCCGAATTATGAGGGCATCCGCATCCGTTTTGATGATGATGAAGTCAAGGGATGGATGTTGCTGCGGATGTCGCTGCACGACCCGGCCATGCCTATGAATGTGGAAGCCAAAGCTATTGGCGGCGTCGATATCATTCTTGGCCGTTTGCAGCCGTTTTTTGACCGGTTTGATCAACTCGTGCGAACCGATGGATAGTGTTAAAAAATCTTGTTAAAGCGAGCAATAGGTTGTATGTAGGTGTTTGTGGTTGCATGTTTTACTGGGCAGGAGAAGGGCAGAAATGCATGCAGTTTGTTCGGGTAGTGTTGGACTATCGTGGATATTGGTTTTCACCGAAGTGATATGCAGTAATGGCCTGGAGCGAAAAGCGTAGAGCAGGCTATAAGCTATCTATGTCTATGCAGGTTTAACACAGCCCAATTTATGATTGTTTGGAGGAAAACGATGAAAAAAACTGTATTTTTGATGATCTTGTCCGGAACGCTGGCTGGATTGGCATGTGGCTGTTCAGAATCTTCAAAGAATGAGAGTGAGTGTTCGGATGGTGCTGTAGAATGTGTGGATGCCGACAAATCCAGACGATGTGAAGGTGGCAAATGGGTGGAAATCCCCTGCAATGCGCCCGACACATGTCAAAAGGGCATTTGCGGTCCCGCTGGCAATACATGCACCGAAGAAGGCAAAGTGGAGTGTCTGGGTTCCGACAAATACAAAAAATGTGAAGGCGGCGAATGGAAAGAGAATGCTTGCGAAGCGCCAAATACATGCAGCAACAATGTTTGCGGTCCTGCCAGCAACAGCTGCAGTGAAGAAGGCAAAGTGGAATGCCTGAGCTCCGACAAATACAAAAAATGTGAAGGCGGGGAATGGAAAGAGAATGCCTGTGAAGCGCCGAATACATGCAGCAACAATGTTTGCGGTCCTGTCGACAACAGCTGCAGTGAAGAAGGCAAAGTGGAATGCCTGAGCTCCGACAAATACAAAAAATGTGAAGGCGGGGAATGGAAAGAGAATGCCTGCGAAGCGCCAAATGCATGCAGCAATAACGTTTGCGGTCCTGTGGCTGAAACCTGCACCGAAGAAGGCAAAATTGAATGTCTGAGCACTGACAGATACAAAAAATGTGAAGGCGGCGTATGGAAAGAGAATGCCTGCGAAGCGAATCAGACCTGCGGAGCACAGGGATGCGCAGCTTCATCAATCGTGGATGTTCTCAACTCCGGAACACTGGCTGATGTCGGAAAACTGTGTGATCTCAATGATTTTGCAGACAGCTGCGAAGACAATCTGATGATTTTCTGTGATGCTGGCGGGCATATTGATTCGTCGGATACATGCAAACTTTGGCAGGAAGCGAGCGGAGTCGATATGCGTTGCACTGTGGTGAACGGTATTGCCGGATGCATTTATTATGAAGACGATGCGCCGGAAGACTGTGATCCCGAAACAAAGCCCGTCACCATTACATGCAGCAATGACGGCACCAAAGCCTATCATAAGGGGTGTGGTCTGGGGGCAGATGGCAACCATTATTTAATGGGGGAATACGATTTTGCCGAGATTTGTGCGATGGAATGCAGGGCAGGAGATGGCTGCATTGAAATTCCGGCAGACGAAAGATGTGATGTTGCCACTTTCAAACAGTCATGTGACAGCAGCAATAACGTCGTTTCGTGTGTGAATGGTCATTTGGTGACAACGCCCTGCGGCAGCCAGACATGCCGTCAGTTTGCAGATACAGGGATTGCCACATGTACAGACAACACCTGTGATGCTGCGGGCGAGATAATTTCGTGCAATTACAAGCCTGTATCCGGCGGTATGGATTATCACATTTTTGCGGATATTTCTATGTGTGCCAGGGCGGATGACGGCAATCTCTATATGTATCAGACCAAGAGCGAATACTGCGAAAACGATTGCCAGAACAATATTGGATGCGTGCCCTACATAAAGGGTGTGGGCGATGACTGCAATGAGGATGTATACGAAGAAAAATGCATAGATGCCGAGAATTATTCGGTTTCGCTGTCGTGCATCAATTCAACTGTAGAAGCAGTATATTGCGGAAAGGGCTTGGTTTGCCTGAACGAAATGGATTCACCGACGCTTGCGAGCGGCTGCTATGACGATTCAAGCATCTGTGCACAGGGCAGCGCGAGCTATACCAAATGCAGCGGCACATCCTACGTTACCACCTCGACTTATGAGTGCAAACGCATGAGTGATAACAAATATCATTACACGCCCAATCCGGAATTGAATGTCACTTGCACGAACGGATGCAATGAGGATGCATCGGGCTGCAAATAGTGGATGAGCTGTGCGGCAACCGGCAAACGGCCGCGATTTCGGTATGAATAGATTAGATGCCGAATGCCGTTTGCCGTTGTCCGTTTTGATTTGTGAGAGTACAGCCGGCTAATGATTATCTGAATCATGCCGGATCCGGGGCGTTGCGGGGCAGAGCCCCGCATCGGGGGTAGCCGCGTATTTGCATGCAAATAGCGGCGTAGGGGGCTTGCCCCCTCACATCCCCAAAAGCAATTGTTCAGACATTCTCTAATTGCCTTCGTTTGCCTGTTTGACTGCAGCATCGAGGTCTGCATTGACTTTGTCGGATGCTGCTTTGACAGCGGCTTCCGCTTCTTTGGCGCGGTCGGAGTTTTTTGCGGCTGTTTCAAGTGGCAGTTCGCCAACCGATGAATCGGGGTTGGCTTTTTCGGGGGCGGGTTTGGTATTGCATGCCGAAAGACAGGGCAGTGCAAGGCTTAATAACAACAATCCGATGAACAGTGGTTTCATGGTGTAATCCTTTGTAGCTGTAACAAAACATTCGTCAGCGGGCATCGTCATGCCCGATACATGTTTACTACTGATATAAGCAGATGACCATAATATGTCAAAACAATACCATGGGGAATGCGCATCGGTGAGGTGTATGGGCGGTATTCTCAGCGTGTTGCAATCTGTATTTTGGGGGAGTGCACGGATGATGTGGTTATTGAAACCACATGTAATTACATGTAAACGCCGGTGAGAGATTAAATCTGGAAAAATTTATTAGAATGATTGTTTTTGATTGTGGTAGTGGACAAAAGCGATGTGAATGGTTTAAAAGGGATTGGGTTTCCTTTTGTGCGAACTTTGAGAAGGAGAACGTCCTTGGTAAAGTTAGTATTCAACGATCAGTCAGGCTGGGAACACTCCATTGAGCTTGGGGCACAGAACCCCATGGTGATGGTAGGTCGCAATGCGGATTGCGGCATACAGACGACAAATGCCTCGGTTTCGCGAGTTCATGCGATGGTGACATGGCAGGACGGGAAACTCTTTGTGCAGGATCCACCGAACAGCCGTCCGACGAATGGCACAAAAGTCGACGGGATGCGCCTGCAGCCTGGCGAGATTTTGGAGATGTTTGTTGGATCCGAGCTCATGTGTGGGAATTTTGCGATCCGCGTCGTCTCGGATGGCGGGGGCGGAGACAATGTTCAGCACATGGGGGAGCAAGGGATGATGAGTCCTGGAGCTCAACCAGGATATGGCCAGCAGGGCGGTTTTTCGCAACAGCGAGGCGGTGGATATACGCCGCAGAATATGGCGCCGCAATCGATCCAGCGCCGTGACTTCGATAATCGCGGTATGCGGCAGAACGGCCAGCCCATGCCGATGCAGCAGCCGCAGCAAATGCAGCCGCAGCCGATGCAGCAGCCACAACAAATGCCGCCGCAGCAAATGCAGCCGCAGCCGATGCAGCAGCAGCCGCAGCAAATGCAGCAGCAGCAGCAAATGCAGCAGCAGCAGCAAATCCAGCAGCCGCAGCAAATGCAGCAGCAGCCACAGCAGCAGCCACAAATCATTGAAAACCCGAGACAAAAGCAGCGCGGCGGAGGCCGCATGCCATATAACAATGCCGGCGGTAATTCAGGCCATCCCCAGAATATGGGACCGGCTCAGGCAAATATGGCCAGCCCTGTTCCAATGGGATCCCCCGAAGAATTGCTGCGCCTTCAGGACGAGAATGCATCGCTGCGCCGCGAGCTGGATGCCGCACGCTCCGGCAGCGTCTCCAAAGAAGATGCCGTTCGCGAATTGCAGGAAAAACTTGAGGAACGCAACCAGATTCTCACCGATTACGAGCGCCGCAACGAATATCATGAGTCGGTCGTGACCGGCCTCAAGGAGATGATCGACAAACTCAAAGAACAGCTCGATCATCAAAAAGAGCAGTATTCCGAATGCCGCAAAGATCTGGTCAATGCTCAGGATGAGGCTGAATCCCTCAAGATGGAGCTCACGACGCTCAAAGAGACGCTCGAATCCAAAGGTATGGCTACGTCCAATGCTGAAACTGCGATCGCGGAACTCAAGGTGCAGCTTTCACAGAAAAATCGTCAGGTTTCGGATTTGCAGCGTGAACTCGATCTGACGCAGTTCTCGTGCAAAGAAGAGCGCGAAAACGTCGAACGGCTGAAGGAAAATGTCGATACACTCAACGAAGCGCTCGAAGAAAGCCAGCGCCATAACCGCGATATGAAAAAAGTCGTCGAACAGCACGAAATGGTGTTCAACGAACTCAAGAGCAATCTCGATGACCGCGCCCGCGAAATCCGCACACTTCAGGATTCTCTGCGTTCCAAGGGCGGGGCAGATGCCACCGCTTTGATGCAGCAGCTTTCGCAGGTCAAGGATCAGCTCAATCGCAAAAACAGCGAGTGTGAGATGCTGCAAAAACAGCTCAGAACCGCTGAGGAATCGGCGAATGCCGGTGCCGCGTCCGATGCAGAAGTGAAGCAGTTGCGCGCTAAAGTCGAAGAACTCGAAAAATCCATCACCGCCAGGACGAATGAATATCAGTCTCAATGCAGTGCACTGCAGGATCAAATCGCTGCACTCAAAGACGAAAAAGCCGCACTCGAAGCCAATGCCGGAAATGCCGGAAGTGGTCTGGGCGATACCGCATTGCTCGATGGTTTGCGCAACCTCTATCAGGAAATCAACGATGTCGTCAGCCAGTGGCGCGAGGATCTCGGTTCACTCGAAAACAGCATCAGCGATTTGCAGCGCGTGTTTGTTGCCTACGTGAAAATCGATGTCAACAAGCTGACGGGACATGATAAGACCCGTCTCGAAGCCGTTCTCAAGGATTATGATCCCAAACTCATATTCGAAGATATCGGCAATTCACTCGATGCCAGCCAGAATTCTTTGGCCGAAATCAAAGATAAACTCAGAGCTTTACGAGGGATGCTGCAGATGTAGTCTGCACATTACCTTCGATTTATTTACCTTCACCCGGGAGCAGACCGAATATGGAAGGAATTCGACAGAATGTTTCTTCTGAAGAAGAGATTGAGTATTTAATTCGTGCACGTTATCCGCTGATTTACGTGACCAGTACCGAGGAAGAACGCGTTGAAAAGAATCTGCGCGTGATCTGCGAACGACGTAACCGCCGCTTCGTGACATGGTCATGTACAGAGGGATTTCAGGGCGGCGACGGTGATACGTTCAACGATATCCGCGATCCGCAGCGCGCTATGGAGCACATTTTCAGATATGAAAATGATGCCCTCTTCGTGATGCGCGACTTTCATCCGTACCTCTCGGATCCTCAGGTTACTCGCCGTTTGCGCGATCTGAGCCGTGAATTCAAGACGAGCCGCTACAAAAAACACGTGCTGCTCCTCAGCCCGACCTATAAACTCCCCGTCGAGCTCGAAAAGGAAATCAGCGTCATTGATTTCGATCTGCCCAACCGCACCGTCATCAATGAACTCGTTCTGCAGGTTCTCAAAAGCGTTCCCGATGAACTCTGCCAGCAGGTTCGAAACGATCCGTACTTCCGCGAAAAAGTCGTCGAAGCAGCCCTCGGTCTTACCGCAGTCGAAGCTTCAAACGTCTTCTCCAAGAGCTTGATTATCAAGCGCGATTTCGATATCGAAACCATCGTCGACGAAAAGAAAAACCTCATCCGCAAGAACGGTCTGCTCGAATTCTATCAGTCAGACCTGAAACTGCGCGACATCGGCGGCCTAGAAATCCTCAAGGCATGGCTCAAAACGCGTAACCTCGCCTTCAGCTCCAAGGCCCGTGAATTCGGTCTGCCGCTGCCCAAAGGTATCCTTTTGCTCGGTCTCCCCGGATGCGGTAAATCCCTGACCGCTAAATCCGTCGGCGCACTCTGGAAAATGCCGCTCCTCAGACTCGATGTCGGTAAGGTCTTCAGCAGCCTCGTCGGTTCATCCGAAGAGAATATGCGTAAAGCCATCGCCACCGCAGAAGCCGTCGCGCCCTGCATCCTCTGGATGGATGAGTTGGAAAAAGGTTTCTCCGGCACCAAATCATCGGGATCCACAGACGGTGGTACCGGCGCACGTGTTTTCGGTTCGTTCATTACATGGTTGCAGGAAAAAACAAGCCCCGTCTTCGTTATCGCAACCGCAAATGATGTCTCGATGCTGCCCCCCGAACTCCTCCGTAAAGGCCGTTTCGATGAAATCTTTTTCGTCGATCTCCCAAGCCCAACCGAGCGTAAATCCATCATCGAAATTCACATCATCAAGAAGAATCGTAAAGTCGCCGATTTCGATATTCCACGCATCGTCGCTGCAACTCAGGGATTCTCCGGATCCGAAATCGAACAGGCGATCGTTTCGGCTTTGTTCGATGCCTACGAGGCCAAACGCGATATCGATACCGACAGCGTCGTTCGCAGCTGCAACGAAATCATCCCGCTCTCCTATCAGATGAAAGAACGTATCGATTACATGCGTGATTGGGCAAAGAGCCGCGCCCGCCGTGCTTCCCTCGACGAAGAAGGCGCCGATACCGAGAATAAACAGATCCGCCACCTCGAAATGTAATCAAAGGAAGGTATTATGAGCCACTTTTCAACAGTCGAAACAAAAATGAACGATCTGCAGTGCATCCTCGAAGCCCTCAACGATTTGGGCTACGAATACACTCAGGCCGAAGAAGGCGTCAACGTTCGCGGTTATAATCAGCAGCTCGAAAAAGCCGATATCTCCATCAAAATCAGCGGCAAATACGATGTCGGCATTCGCGTCGGCGTGAACGGTTGCGAACTCCTCGCCGACTGGTGGGGCGTCGAAGCCACCCGCGGTATCACGGAACAGCAGTTCGTCAATCAGGTACAGCAAAGATACGCTTATCACAAGGTTCTCAAAGAGGTTAAGAAGAAAGGCTATACCCTCGATATGGAAGAAACCAAGAATGATAACGTCATTACTTTAACGGTGAGAAAATGGCAGTAAAACAGGAAATCGAGTTTACCATCAATCCTGATGGTTCCGTCGGCATCGCCGTCAAAGGCGCTAAAGGTAAAAAATGTACCGAAATTACTCAGGAAATTGAGGAAGCCCTCGGTATCGTGACAAACCGTACCTACACCAGCGAATATTATCAGCAGGAAGAACAAATCCACACATCACTCAATGTGGGTTCCGACGGCGACAAAAAAGATTAGGATTCATGCCCGGTTTTCCGGGCTTTGTCTGCCCGCCGTACTGGCGGGCTTTTTTATGGAGCCGCCATGAGCGACGAACCCATACAGGTGGATGATTCACAGCTGGATTTGAGCATCGTTCAGGTGGATCTGGGCCCCGAATCTGCCGGCCATTTCCGCCCTCGTGCGGGGTTCTGGCGCGCGGCCTGGTTCGATCCCGAAATGGCGCTCGCACCGCGCAAACTCATCACCGACGTTCACATCGAGCATCCGCTTAGCCCGAACTACAGCGAAATCGTCGACAAAATTGCCGATCTCCACAAAGTCGAGCTCAAGTCGGCCGCCGAACCTGAGAACATCGACCGCCCCGTCGAAGTCGACGATCAGGTCGCCGAATGCACGCCGCAGTTCATCCTGCGCAACATTCCAAAAATCGAGCGATACTACGATCTCGACCGCCCGCTCTCGTTCAATCTCGATGATATGCCTCTGCTCGAAGCCAGCGACATGATCGACGAAGCGCGCCATACTCGCCTCGGTAAAGTCGAATTCATCCCCGTCGAAAGCGTCAATTTCCTCAACGATTTTCGCGATTTCCTCGAGGAAATCTTCGTGCTGTGCCCATGGGAACAGGCCACTCGCAAAGAACCCGACGAAAACAGCCCATGGCACATCAAAAATTCGACCTCAAAACTCGCCCTCGACCTGCTCTCGCGAAAGAATACACTCTTCATATTCAGCGAAAAGGGCATGACGACAATGGGCATGAAAGATTACAAACCTCGCGAGGAAACCAACGATTTGCAGGATAATCGCCCGCATATCGGTTTCGGTCCGGGGTGATGCTTTTGTTGTGATTGCCCGCTATTGGCTGCGCCAATACGCGGGCATCGCTGTATTTGTGGTGCGGCTGTCTGCGATACGCCGCACAGTCGCTCGCCTATGTGCCTTGCGGCACATACGGCTCGCCTTATCGCACCTTCTTCCATTCGCGGTGATTAAATGCAGCATTCTCGTTGGGATTGAAAAGGCTGCTGTCCATATACATCACCTCGTTGTCCGAATTGATCCAGGCATGCTCGTAGCGGTTGTCGATGTACATATCTTCACCGCTGTTGGGATTCTGTACCATATCGACGTCCTTAATGTATTCATCCCATTTGTCGAGCATCGAACCCGAACTGCCGGTTGAACTGCCCGAACCGCTTCGTCCCATGACCTGCGCATGCTTGCGGTCCGACTCCTTCAGGAAATTGTTCAGACGTGCATCGCTCTCGGCCATGTTCTGCAAATGCCGCTGACGCATGATTTCATACTTTTTGTTGATTTCCGCGATGGCCTGCTGCGTTTGCATCTGTGCCATCTGCTGAAGAAACTGTGTGAAATTCGGATTCATTTCCATGGTGACCAGCGAATCGTTCATCAGTTTCGCAACTTTTTCTTCCGACCCCACCGGACCGCTGTCCGAAAAGACCTGCACCATTTCGAAGGTATGTGTATAGCCACGTCCCGGCCGCATCTCGATCATATTCATCGGAGCCGCATAGGATATAAAGAATTGCTTGCCATCGCGATATCCGGTCAAATCCAGCATGTATATCATACAGCGCACATCG
>CAMKRB010000029.1 GCA_946415045.1 uncultured Myxococcales bacterium | reverse complement strand
CCCCATTTCGTCTTTTTGTAGGTTATGGTTTCCTGTAAAAAGTGGAAGCATTTGAGAAAGATTGTGGGTTCCAAGGGCCTCAGGCCCTTGGTGGGGTCTGGGGCAAAGCCCCAGATATTTATTCAGCGAAATACAAAGCCAGCATAACGATTGCCGTTGCGACCGCCGTCACGCCCCACATCCCGGCAGTCATCAGCCACCGGGGAATCATTGCGGTCTGTTCGGGCGCACGGGATTTAAAGATGCGTATCCCGATCGGCATGATGTTGTACCAGGTGATCGTATGATAAATCACCGCAATCAACGCTACAATGTTGAACGCAATCGCAGCCGGATGCTGAAGGATCGAACCGATGATGTCCTGCGCAGATTCGGGTGTGATCACAGCGATGCAAATCATCGCAAAGATTTCGATTACGACCAGCAGCGAGAACACCGCAGTCAGCTCGCGCACCATATAGAGCGCATATTCTTTGCGCTTGAGCCACCAGGTTTTCGGGACTGGCCGGATATAGGGTTTTCGATGAGATTCTTCCATTTTATTGATACTTTGTTTTTTGACGGCCTGCGGCCGTTAGTTTTTTATTTGTGCGGCTACGCGCCGCGGCGGGCAGGGGGCGTGCCACCGCGCACGCCCCCTACCAACCCCCGCGCGTCTGGGGGCTCTGCCCCCCGTCCCCCGGCTTATTTTCTATGCATACCTATTGCGCCGCTGAAACGACGTCCTGTCGTTACATCGACGCGCCCGCCAACGTCCTGTTGGCGGGATAATTCTTAGCTCTTCAGGACGGCCTGCGGCCGTAATGGATTATTCCCTACCCTCCTGCGGCACGCAGCCGCAAAAAAACGCCTGCGGCGCAGCCGTCCCATAAAAATTAATCCTTCTTACGCCTCGACAAAAAGTGCTTCACATAATCAAATGCGCTGTCCTGCTTATCGAGTTGAACCGCAGCCGCCGGATCGGCCAGTTTCGGGCAGACATTTGTGCAATGCCCGACCGAAGTACACCCCCAGACGCCGAATTCACGGGATTCTGAGGCAATGCGTTTCTGTGCCGCCCCATCGCGGTTGTCGTGATTGTAGCGATACATCAGCGTGAGCGCCGCAGGCCCGATAAACTCCGGATGCAGCTTATACTGCGGACACGCCGCATAACAGCATCCGCAGTTGATGCATTGCGCAAACTGCCGGTATTTCTCGAGTTGCTGCGGCGTCTGATGA
The DNA here is from genome assembly GCA_946415045.1 of uncultured Myxococcales bacterium. Taxonomy (GTDB): domain Bacteria; phylum Myxococcota_A; class Bradymonadia; order UBA4248; family UBA4248; genus UBA4248. The sequence goes on along the minus strand of CAMKRB010000029.1, from coordinate 16,427 downwards.
TTTGGCTTGTCGTCCGGAAGATCATTTGCCGGAACGATATACGGCTTCACGCTTTCGATTTTTTCGATCATATCCGAGATATCGACGACCAAATCGCGCTCGATCGGGAAATTCTCAAGCGGTTCGAGGGTAATAATTCCAGCTTTGACATAATCGCGGATAAACGTTTTGCATGCCAGCTTTGGCACACCATTGATCATCATGCTGCACGACCCGCAAACCGCCATGCGGCAAGACGATCGATAGCTCAAATCTGGGGCCAGATTATCGCGGATATAATTCAGACCATCGAGTATCGACGACTCATGGATAAATGGCACCTCGAAATCCTCGAAATGCGGCTTGTCATCGGTTTCGGGCCGATACCGCATCACAGAAAATTTGATAATTTTGGGGTTCATACGTTCGGCCTCAGGACTTCAGTGTTTTCTTTTTCTGGGGCTTTGCCCCAGACCCCACCAAGGGCCTGAGGCCCTTGGAACCCGCAATATTTTTGACAAGCTTCCATATTTTGCACGTTCAACATAGCCAACAAAAGACGCATTGGGGCCCCTCCCCCATTTCGCCAAAACCTGACGGATTATGCAGGTTTACAAATGATATAGTTATACGTTCGCACCCTGCTGTTGCAGCTGTTTTTCTTCGGCACCATAAGCGCGTTTTGCAGGCGGATAAGTCGTGATCGATACATCGCTGTATTGAATCGTGGGCCCATTATCCCCCATAAACGCCAGCGAATGCTTTAAAAACATCTTATCATCCCGCTGGCAGCAATCCGCTTCCAGCCGCTGATGACTGCCGCGCGACTCACGCCGGTTAAGGGCAGAATGCGCCATACATTCCGCGACATCGAGCATATAACCGAGTTCCAGCAGATGCGTCAGTTCGAACGAAAAAACGCGTCCGGTTGTATCATGCAGCTTTAAATCGCGGTATCGTTGTTTGAGTTCGCGCAGCTTGTCGATTGCCCGCCGAATTCCGGCTTCCTCGCGATAGATGCCGACGTTTTCTTCCATCGAATCGCCCATTTCCCGGCGAATCGCGGCAATCGAATCGTCTGCAGAACCGGCGGAAGACTCGAATTTCTGAGAAATACCGGCGACAATCGCATTTGCGATATCCCCGAGCACCGCATCGTTAAAATCGGGCACAGATGCGGCGAATTTCGAGGCCTCATCGCCCGCGACATGTCCGAAAACGAGGATTTCGGCCAAAGAATTGGACCCCAGCCGATTGGCGCCATGCAGCCCGACCGAAGCGCATTCACCAGCGGCATAAAGCCCGGGTTTGCGGGTGGCTGTATGGATATCGGTTTCGATGCCGCCCATGGTATAATGGACGACCGGCCGCACCGGAATCGGCGCAGCCGCCGGATCGACACCCGCATACGACCGCGCCAGATCGCAAATCTGCGGCAGCCGTTCATCCAGCCGCGACTTTCCCAGATGCCGCAAATCGAGGTGCACCACATGTCCCAGCGGCGTTTCGATCGTGCGCCCTTTCTTTTGTTCGTGCCAAAAAGCCTGTGAAAGCCTGTCGCGCGGCCCAAGTTCCATCGTTCGATTCTGCGGTTCCCCAACCGGCGTCTCGGGGCCCAGCCCATAATCCTGCAAATAGCGATACCCATCCTTATTCACCAGAATACCGCCTTCGCCGCGCGCCGCCTCGGTAATCAGCAGCCCGCATCCGGGCAGCCCGGTCGGATGGTACTGCACGAACTCCATATCGCGCAGCGGCACGCCATGCCGATAGGCATGCGCCATCCCATCACCCGTCACGATCGTCGCATTCGTCGTAAAACTGTAGACCTGCGCCGCACCTCCCGTCGCCATAATCACCGCTTTGGCCAGAATCGTGCGAAAGACGCCATTCTGCAAATCGAACGCGACCAATCCCTGAATCCGCCCATCCGCCTCGATCAAATCGATCACGAAATGCTCGTCAAACCGCCGGATATTCGCGAACTGCGTCGACGTCTGATACAGCGTATGCAAGATGTGAAACCCGCTCTTATCGGCCGCAAACCACGTTCTGGGCACAGTCATTCCGCCGAATTTCCGCACACAAACCTCGCCGGACGGCAGACGGCTCCACGGACATCCCCAATGCTCCAGCCCAATCAGCTCGCGCGTCGTCTGTTCGACAAAAAACTCGACCACATCCTGGTCACACAGCCAGTCGCCGCCCGAAACCGTATCGCGGAAATGGTTGTCGAGGCTGTCGTCCTTGCCAATCACGCCGGCCGCCCCGCCCTCTGCCGCCACCGTATGGCTGCGCATCGGATAAACCTTCGAAATCAACGCGATTTTCAACGCCGGATCTCGCTGCGCCGCAGCGATCGCCGCCCTCAAACCGGCACCGCCGGCCCCGATAATCGCAATATCCGCCTTAAAGTTCTCCACTTGTTCTCCTAAAAGAGACGAGTCACGACGCGTCTCTACATTCCGATTATTCCAATATGCATTGTTGTGCGGGGGAAGTCTCCCCCTACGCGTCTATGTGCTCGCCGTGAGACGTGCGTTCGCGCGTCTCTACGGCTGCGCGCATACGCCGCTACCCCCTCGGTCTCCAGCAGACGCCGTTTCTCGACCTATACTAGATATCGCCGCTGCCCCCCATCGCGATTTCGTTTCCCCAAAGTCATAATGCCCGAATCGGGCAAATCATTCCCGCGCACTCTTTATTCTGTTTTAAAACGGATGAAAAGAAGAAGTTTAGAAACAGCATCGCAACTGCCGCCTAACGCCCAATCAGCCATTCCGGAACGAGATAAGCATCTGCATTCAACGGCACAATTCTGTCTGTCCGGCATATAATCACGCCTGGATAGCGTTTGGTGCCATATTTGTCGAGCGCTGAAAAATGCTTATCGGCATTGTGCGGGGTTTGATTCTTCTTGATTTCAATCGGTATGATGCCGTCATGTGTCACATAGAGCAAATCCACTTCCCGCTGGTCCTTATCCCGATAATAATACAGCGTTCCCTCAATCGTTTTGCCGTGATGAATAAAACTTTTAACCATCTCACTGACGACATAGGTTTCGAAAAAAGCGCCGCTCATCGCGCCGGATTCGCATAGTTCTGCAGATGGCCAGCGACTGAGCCATGTACAGAGACCTGTATCCATAAAATATAACTTGGGCGATTTGATAATCCTTTTGGATATGTTGGGATAATATGGATAAATGAGCTGGATAATGCCGGAGGTCTCAAGGATGGATATCCAGCGCCGTATCGTCCGCATATCCATGTTGAGATCATCAGCAATAGACGAATAATTCAGTTCCTGTGCTGTGCGGGATGCAAGCACCATCATAAAACTCAGGAACTGCGTCTCAACCCCTGCCCCAACAAGCGATCTGACATCTCGCTCCAAATAAGTTTCGACATAGCTCGTAAAAAAGCGATCTCTGTCAATGTTATCGCACACGATACCCGGCATGCCGCCGCGAAAAATACGCGTAAACACAGGCAGCCGCTCGTTTTCCAAATACCTGGTCTGGGTTTCAAGCAGCTGGCTGATATCGGGATTAAAAACATTGCCACGATTCTGCGCGATTTCCGCATCTGAAAAACTATTCAAATGCAGAACAGCGACACGCCCTGCCAGACTTTCCGAGACCGATTGCTGTAAAACAAACTGCTGAGAGCCCGTGAGATAAAACAAATGCTTTCGTGAAGCGCCTGTGCGGAGATTCTCCATCCTTTGCGCATCAATCATCATCTTGATGTAGCTGCACAAATCGGGAGCATATTGAATCTCATCCACGATCACCGGAGGCGGAAACATTTTAAAGAAGAGCTCCGGATGATTTCGGGCAAGCGCACGATTCTGAAGATCATCCAAAGTGACAACGCGATAATTGTCTGCGCCGAAAAATTGAAGCATCGTCGATTTTCCCACCTGCCTTGGACCAAACACAACCGTGCATTCGAACTCATCCGCACATTTTTTAAGGACATCCTCCATATCTCTGGTCAAATACATGGTTATCTCCAAATCAGCGAACCATTTGCGACCATTTCAGCATCCGGATGTCAAAATGGTCGAGATTGATTTTAGCAAAGATCCCCCAAGCCATCAAGATTATCCACGCCCCCTCACGCTCATGCCAAACCAAAAAACACATTTGACATTTTATTAATGGGGCTACGCCGCTACCCCCTCGGTCTCCAGCAGACGCCGTTTCTCGACCTATACTAGATATCGCCGCTGCCCCCCATCGCGATTTCGTTTCCCCAAAGTCATAATGCCCGAATCGGGCAAATCATTCCCGCGCACTCTTTATTCTGTTTTAAAACGGATGGAAATAACAAAAATTTCACGGGTATATCAAAAATGTCTTTACAGTACCTAACGATAGGTATAAATTAAACACGTTGCGGTATTTGGCATGTGAATACACATAGCCAAGAAAATTAGGTCTACGAAAATTTAGCGCACGGAGAATATTTGGCATGAATTTTGCATACAAAAAAAACATATCGGATCAAATCGCAAGCAAAACCAGACACAGTGTAGGCATTTGTACATTCGCAGCAGCCAGTTTGCTTTTTAGCTCTGCAGGTTTTGCACAAGACAGCGTACCAACACAGCCCCGGGTAGTGGATTCAACCCCGGCGAGCAAAACCACTATCACGATGCAGGACGGCACCCAGCTGACGTGTGATTTGGTGAATGGCGCGCCGACAAACTGTGCACCGATTCAAGCCGCCCCGGCACCTGCTGTACAGCAGCCAGCCTACCCCAAAGTAACAATCAACAATCAGGACGGCAGCATGATGCAGTGCGACAATATCAATGGCACGATGTCCAATTGTGTCGTCGTTCAGCCTGCACCGCAGCCACAGGTCGTCTATACACAGCCGCAGCCTGCACCGCAGCCACAGGTCGTCTATACACAGCCGCAGCAGCAGCCACAAGTCGTTTATACACAGCCACAGCAGCAGCCACAGGTCATCGTCGTACAAAATAACGATCCCTTCGCAAATATCGCTTCCGGCAATTTCTTCATTGCAGGTGAAGGCGATTATGCCCACGTATTCTGGCTCGGTATGAAAAAGGCCGGTTTAAAAAATAATAACTTCGGAAATGGATTCAACATCGATCTCACGCTTGGTTATGAATGGAAATACTTTGGTCTGTTTACATCTTTTGATTTCATGTATGGCTGGGCAACAAAAGATGGTGCGATGTCCATGGGCGACTATAAAGGCGGCACCTACAAAGATCCAGACACAGAAATCGTCTACACCATAAAAGAAGTCAATGATACGGGCTTCTTCTTCAACTGGAGTATCGGCTTTTTTGCTCGCTATGTCTCATCATCCATTGATTTTAAATTCATGTATGGTTTAGGTGTTTTCCATGTGAACACCTATTACGAATACAAACTGGATGACAGCCATTACGATTACGAAACAATGACAGAAGTCAGTGGCACAAAAACCGTCTCCGGCGATGGTGATGGTATCGATAAAGAAGGTATCAACGATCTGGATTTCTTCTCTTTCAAGTTCAAACTGGAGCTTGATTTCCGAGTCAACGAGCACTTTGCCATCGGCCCCTCGTTTGGCTGGATTTACGTCGTGTCCGGTTCAAATGATGATGTCAAATCCGGTTATGATATGCACGTTATCCAGGCAGGTCTGAACTTTGTCTATACGTTCTAACAACATCGCGTCACTGACTTTAGTCTCAGAACAATACTATTTTTACCCCCAAAAAGGAGCCATCATGAAAAACGCCTTTAAAACATTGGTTATCGTTGGTCTTGCATTATCATTCATCGGCTGCACCGATGACGACGACAAAAAGAAAGTCAATGCCGGTGCCGTCGCACAAACTGCATGCACAAAATTCGTGCAGTGTGAAGGCAAACTCGGCTATTTGCCAAGCGATGCAAGCGCAGAACGCGTCAATGAGGAGATCAAAGGCTGCAACGACGTACTGCTCAAAAACTTCCTCGACAAAGAAAACTGCAACGAAGCAGCATCCACATATCTTGGCTGTGTTCAGGGACTTTCGTGCGAAGCCATCCACCCGGTATATCAGAGCCGCGGCCAAACCGTCCCGGCCGATTGCCAGGATAAATACAATAGCCTGACGTCGTGCAAATCCGGAAGCGGCGGCGGCGGCGACAAGCATTATGATTGCAGAGATAATCCCGAAACCTGCTACTGCATCTCACACGAGGAATGCGAGTGGGATACAGATTATTCCTGCGTCTGCCCGTAATCCTTGCAACGTGTCATCACATCCTTTATCGTAACAACTCAGCCCTATGATCTTTTTAACGGCTTGCGCCGTGAACTCTTTCATTTGCGCGGCTACGCGCCGCAGGCGGCAAGGGGCGTTGTACCGTCGCCCCCGCCAACGTCGTGTTGGCGGGATAGTCGATAGCTCATCACGACGGCCTGCGGCCGTAATACTTGTTCTGCGCAGATACACATATCACGCTTAAATTCAAGTCTAGGGCTGAATTGTTACCTTTATCATCTTTTGTAAGCGCTAATCCCCATTAGCGCTTATGTTTTTTAGAATAAACTTGGGAGTCATCATGAATAAAGCCTTCAAATCCATCCTTGCCATCGGTCTTGCCGTATCACTTTTGGGTTGCGGGGATGATGACAAAAAAGACAATAAGAATACGCAAAGCAGTCCACTTATCGAAGCTTTGTGCAAACGTCAGGTTCAGTGTCATGGTTCGCAGGGCCATCTGGACGGTTATACACCCGCAGAAATCACGCAGCTCATCAATGATTGCATAGATTCGGAGGAGGCTGCAGTATCAAAAATTAAATATGATTGCACCAAAGAAGCCGACGAATACCGCACATGCCTGATGAATGTGGGTTGCAGCTCGCTGATAGTTTTTACTGAATCACAGGGACGAACCATTCCTGATGCCTGCCGGGCAACGAATCAAACGCTCGGTGATTGCATTAACGGCAAAACCACCCCAAAGCCCAGCGAATGCGGCGAAGAAGATATGGAGTGCATGTGCCGTAAAAATCCCAATATGGATGGATGCAAAACCGATCCCCCCCCCACCGAATGCGGCGAAGAAGATATGGAGTGCTGGTGCGAAAAACATCCCGAATCGAGTATTTGTAAACCCGATACGCCGCAGCCAACTGTCGATGATTATAACAAACAAATCGAATCACTGAATGCCAGTTTTTGCAGCACGCATGTCGGCGAAGATAAGGTGTGTGGTATTAAGCAATACTATGAATATGGTGATTGCATCGCAAGACTGGACAGCCGATGGGAAGACGCCAACCTATGCAGCGGGGATGCTTACCTGAAATGTCTGGAAGGCATCGTTAATATCATAAAATGTGAAATTGACACGCCATGCTCAACGTTTGAAGAGAATGCTCAGGCACTGGATGAGTGCATGGGAGTAGATGACAGAGGGTTGCCCAATTACGACAGATTTGAAGAATGCAATGACCGCTATCCGTCTCCCTGCGATGCACAATCTTTGGCGTTCATTCATAATTGTTCTTGCTATTGATACAAACGAGCTATTGATATAAAATGAAGAATTAACAACGCGGGCCGTATGGCTGCAAGCTCATAGGCCGAAGTGGCGCGCCGTATTTGCTGCAGGCAAATAGGCGCGCCAGCGAGCCGTAAAGACGTGTCGCGACACGTCTTTAGGCGAGCATCAAATAAAAAAAAGACAGAAAGTAACAATTCACGCATCATAGGAGAATCCATGAATAAGCAGCGTCTTTGGTATTTGGCAAGCATTTGTGTGTGTGCAGGATTGTGCGGAGCATGCGATGACGATTCGGGGAAAAAATCGGATTTGCAATCACCGGCAGGTTGCGAACAGCCCGGATATGTACGCTGCGACGGGACTTGTATCGACCCAAAGACGGAGATCCGTTACTGCGGTGCAAACGATCAGTGCCGTGGATTCAAGCGATGCTATGATGACGAGAGTTGCCGGAACGGCGACTGCGTTCCAAACAACACCCCAAAACAGTGCAATCCTGCGACCAAACCGTCGGCGGACTGCACATGCAATAACGGCGACTGGGACTGCCCGCATGTACCGACCTGCGATCCGGCGACCAAACCGGCCGAAGACTGCGAATGCGAAGGCACCAGCTGGAAATGCAGCGATCCGGACATCTGCGATCCCGCGTTGAAAACGTCTGAAGATTGCGAGTGCGAAGGCGGCAGCTGGAATTGTCCGGCTGTGATGCAGTGCAGCGAAGCAGACAAGACCGATGAAGACTGTGTTTGCGAGGGCAATAACTGGGTATGCCCCGATGCCCCCGCGATCCAGTTCAATCTGGCCAGCGGCTACGTGAGAGCCATGCGGGAAGGCGAATCGGTGGCATTCGACCTTTCGCTCAACCGGGCACCCAAAGACACTGTCGTTGTACGCCTGAGTTCCGACGCTGCCAGCGGCATCGAAATCGCCCCAGATAACGTCGAATTCACACAAGACAACTGGGAAACACCGACCACCATCATGGTGCATTCAACCCAGGATCACCGGGTTACAGGCGACTGGCCGCTGACAGTCCATGCAGCATCCGAAGCGGCGAATGACAGTAAATTTAATGGTCTGACGGCGAATCAGACCATCAATATGATGGATATCGATGAATGCAAACTATTGTTTGATCCTTCAGAGAATCTTCAGACCTCGGAAGACGGGAAATCGCAGGCTGTCGAAGTGTGGCTGTCGTGCATCCCGGATTCAGCAGTGATTTATAGTTTTGCAAGCGACAATGACCAGGAAGGCGAAATCAGTTCGGGTGCACAGCTTTCGTTTTCGACGGATAACTGGAATGTGCCGCAGACGCTGACGATCGACGGTGTCGATGATGAAACCATGGACGGCGCAATGGAATATCATATCATCGCAACGCCCGATCCGGCCAATCCCGCCGCCTTTGGCGAAACGAGAGAACTGACGGTGGTGAATCTCGACAACGAAAAACCGGATATCAATGTAGACTCGCATATCACCGTTATCGAAGGTGCCAACTACGAAATCGCCGTTTCACTTGCGACTCAGCCTGCCTCGGACGTTGCCGTCTCAGTGATTTCGGATGATACGAAGCTGTCTTTCACACCGCTGAAACTCACGTTTACACCCGAAAACTATAAAACAGAACAAACGATCACAGTTCTTGCCGCAAACGATGATATCGTCAACGGCGATCGCAATGCAGAAATCGTTCTGAGCGCGCAATCGGACGACGAGAATTATAACATAAACAAACCCCTCGACATCACAATCACGGATGATGATACTGCCGCAATCGTGTATGATCCGCCGCTCAATTCCGCTACTGCGCCCATGTCCGAGTGTTGTACAATTCGATATAAGTATCTCAAACTGAGCTCCAAACCAAGTGCCAATGTCACGGTTACGCTGAGCGTCGCAGACGGAACGCCCATCGGATTCAGCCCCAACAGACTGACGTTTACCCCATCCAACTGGAACAAGCCCCAATCTTTCCAGATACAGCCGTTCAACGACGGCATCGTGCAGGCCGAAGAAGTTGCCGAGTACGATATGACTTATACGGCAGAATCATCCGATCCCAATTATCAGTTTCAGGATACCGAAAGAGTTGGTATCCAGAATACAAACAGATATGAACTGATTTTGTCTGACCCCAATACCCCGATATCCGAAACGGGAAAGGGCACAATCAGCGTGAAACTGGCTGCAAAGCCATCTCCAAGTGCAACTGTGACCATCACGTCCTCGGATCCCACGGTCATCAAACCCAGCAAATCGACCGTGACGTTCTCGAGCTCAAACTGGAACTCCATGCAGAGTATTGAGTATACAGCAGTAGACAACAATATCGTCGACCTGGGCGGCAGCCGATCTGCCTATCTGACGTTTGTCGTTGGCGGCAGCGACAGCAACTTTAAAGGCAAATCCGCCAACTCCAAGACGATAACCGTCAAGGATGACGAAACGCCATCGATTATTGTATCGAAAGCGAGCACGGCAGATTTGGATTGTGCGAGCAGCACCAACAATTCTATCACGTTCAATGTCTCGCTATCAAAGCAGCCCGCCAGGAATCTCCCGGTCAGCATAAAAAGTGCGCAAAGCACGCATAAGCTTTCGACATCCACACTCACATTTACCCCATCCAACTTTGGTACATCCCAGACCGTTACCGCATCATGCTCGACGAACAACAGTGCAACCAATAATTTCCTCAACAACACGGTAACATTTACATCTGGCGACGCCACGAATTATCCGGCCCCGTCGGTTTCCCAGACGTATGGCTATTATCCGATTGGCAAAAGCATGCAATGGACGACGCCCAGCAACAACGCTTACAACAAAACGCTGGTACCGGGTTATTATAACGTCACGGTCGTGAGCCCACAGGGCGGCGGCAACGATAACCATGGCGGCTACGGCGGCAAAGTGAGCACTCAAATCTCATTGACCAAGGCCTATAATGTCCTGATCTACGTTGGCGGCAAGGGCAGCCGAGGTCCCGAGGGCAAAAACGACACCAACAACTCGGCAGGCGCAGGTGGCAAACGAGGCGGCAAAGGTGATTACGGCACGCGAAACTGGACGTATGGCGGCGGCGGATCATCCGAACTGCGCCTGACCGCCAGCTGCCGTTCGATCGTGGCCGGCGCCGGCGGCGGCAGCACCGCATACCTGAAAGACGCCTGGGGCTGGGGCGGCAAAGGTGGCTGCATTGCTGCAAACGACAGCGATTGCTATGGAAGAGACAAAAACGGCAATGACTATTCGACGGGCGCAACCATGACGAGCGGCCAGGGTGAAGACTGTCCCCTGGGAGACACCCGGGGCGGCGGCGGTGCAGGCTATCTCGGCGGTTCCATCGGATCGGGATGGGAAGCCGGCGGCAACGGCGGCACCAGCAATATCAACAACACCTGCGAGCCGTTCTTCTACAACAATACAACCTATACCAAAGGATTCAGACAGGGCGATGGCTATGTCCAGATAGATGTGGTAAAATAAAGGGGGACACCCCCTGCGGCGCTATTTGCCTGCGGCAAATACGCGCCTACCCCCACGGCGCTATTTGCCCCGGCAAATACGCGCCGTTATTTTATCAAATCCTCGCCATTTTCACATATCACAAGGAAATCCGCTATTATGAACGATCGATGCAAATCATACTGGATATTTCTGGCCGCCGTCACCCTGTCCGGATGCCATCTTGAAAACGCACCGGAAATCGCCGGAAAATGCGAAGGCGCAACAGAATATATGAGTTCTGACGGTCGCGTTCAGGGCAGTTTCCTCGATGCTTCCGATCCGTATTATACGGTTTACCGCGACTTTGGATACTGCCCTACCAATTATCCGGTGTGCTCGCAAGCCAATGGCATCCAGGTTTGCCGCGAATCCTGCCGCGAAAATGAGGCATGGTGCAACGGCAGATGCATCAACCCCAGGGAAAACAACAAGTTCTGCGGTGCACGCGGCGAATGTACAGACGATGACAGCACCAGCGCTCACTGGAAAGGTAACGATTGCGGCAGTAACGCATCGTGTGTGCAGGGATCATGCAATACAGACTGCGGCGCAGGCACGCACAAATCCCCCAACGGCGGCTGCGAACCCGATACAAAAGAAGACTGCGGCAGCCGTCATGAAGTCTGCACCGGAAGCCAGATCTGCAGCGGCGGCGAATGCATCAGCCAGTGCGAAAACAACCAGGTCGCATGCTCGGTCGGCAACAAAGTCCAATGCATCGATCCAAAGACCAGCAATTTATTTTGTGGTGCAGATGATTCCTGCAACGGCGGAAAGAAATGCCTGGCCGAACAAAATTGTATCGATGGCCAATGCGTTTGCTTCTCGGGACTGGTAAAATGCACTTTGGAAGATCAAACCGAAATATGCATCGATCCTGTGAATGACAGCGATTTTTGCGGGGCTGATGATTCATGTACAAACTATACAAAATGCACCGGCACACAGATATGTGAAAACAAAAATTGTGTCCTTAAATGCTCAGATGACGAAATCCGCTGTGATGACAAATGCGTCAATCCAAATGAAAACAACGATTATTGTGGTGCGACGCTGAACAGCAGCGGTGTGTGTGAAAATATACATCGCTGCGAAACAGGTCAGCAATGTGTCGACAAGCAATGCAAATGCACTGTGGAAAGCGAAATATTGTGTGACGGTACATGTATCGATCCCAACACATCCGATACCTATTGCGGCGCAAATCTGAGCAGTACAAACACTTGTGTAAACTACAAAACATGCGCTTCAGATCAGGTGTGCAGCGGCGGCAATTGCATCTGTCAGAATTCAGATGCAGTTCTGTGCGACAACAATTGTATCAATCCATTGAGTAACAATCAGTATTGCGGTGCAAAGGCGGGATGCACCGAATTTACCAAATGCAGGGATTACCAATACTGCAAAGACGGCGATTGTGTGAACGATGAAAATCAGTGCCTGACATTCGACGATCCGGAAATTGAGAAGTATGCCTATTACAAATGGGACACGGACAACAATCAATGCATTACGATGGCTGAAGCCAATGAAGTCACCGAAATACCCGCCGACGCTTTCAAAAATAATCAAGCGTTAAAGTCCTTGCAATCGCTGAACCAGTTTCCAAATCTCGTCACCATTGGTGCGCAGGCTTTTAGCGGATGTACATCTTTGACCACAGCCAATCTGCCGCAAATCCAGTCCATTGGTGAACATGCATTCGAAAATAGCGGTCTGCAATCGGTATCCATGCATGCAGCAGCTACCATCGGGAATTATGCGTTTACCGGCTGCCAAAGCCTTAAAACCATCGACCTTTCGAGTGCGCGAACGATTGGTGAATCTGCATTTAAATCAACCGCATTGCTCGAAAGTGCCACACTGCCCGAAGCCAGCGCAATTCCCGATTCTGCATTCGAAGACAGCGGTTTAAAATCGATTTCTGCAGCCAGGGCTTCAAAAGTCGGAAACAATGCGTTTGCAAATTGCCAGCTGCTTGAATCAGTCGACCTTCCCAATGCTTCCACCATCGGTGAGTCGGCTTTTATCAACGACATACAGCTCAAAGCAGTTAGTTTGCCCAGTGCATCCACGATAGAAACATCTGCATTTTCGGGATGTACAGGGGTGACCTTGGTGTCTTTGCCTGTCGCGGTTACAATTGAAGCCAAAGCATTTAAAGATTGTTCATCCATATCGATGATAAGCATTCCCAATGGCAATACCATCGACTGGTCAGCTTTTGACGGATGCAAACTCCTCAAAACCATGGATACACCTGCGTTATATAAACTGTCATCGCTCAACTGCAGCGAGAACGACATCTATTTCGAAAAATTCAGCACAGGCGCCACCAGGATGGATGATGCGGCATTCAAAGGATGCAGCAGGCTTAAAGAAGTGACGCTGTCCAAAATGAATACAATATCTCAAACTGCTTTTCAGGGATGCAACAATTTGCAAAAGGTTAGCAGCATCGCAAGATATGTCAATACAAAAGCATTTATGGGATGTTCATCGCTTACCAGTGTCAGTCTGCCAGAAGCAACAGATATTAAAGACGGCGCATTCTGGGGTTGTTCATCGCTCACCAGCATCAGTCTGCCAAATGCGCACCGCATTCAATCCATGGGTTTTGCCAATACATCCAAACTCAGTTCCATATCCATCCCGGAAGTAGTTGAGATCGGCGATATGGCATTTCTCGGCAGCGGCATCACAAGTCTGGATATCCCCAAAGTGACCAAAATCGGTGAATACGGCTTTGACAGCTGCGCATCTTTAAAAACGGTAGATGCACCAAAGCTACAAACCATAGGTGCATACGGATTCAGATATTGCGGTGCGCTGGAAACATTCTTTGCGCCCCAACTGTATAGCATTGGCGAGGAAGCATTTTTGAACGATGCAGAACTCAATCTTTGCACGAGTTCATTGACTTCGATTGGGACGAATGCATTTGGCGGTATTGCTACATCTAATAATTGTAACGGCTTCACCTCGGCTTGCTCCAGCAATGATACACATTCGTTTGTCGTCTATTGTCTTCAGAAGCACTTTTTTACGTGTCACTGCAAATCCGGGCAATCGTGCAAAGTGTCTTATAAAAACGACATTTACACGTCCGGAAAACCAGAGTGTAATTAATTTGGAGAATAGTAACGATCGAGCCCTTTCATATCCACGCTCGTTAAACAGAACCCAAAATATTGTGGATTCCAAAGGGCTTAGCCCTTTGGTGGGGTCTGGTGCAAAGCCCCAGAAAAAATAATAACGGCAGCCGTGATTTTTTTTCTTTCAGGCGGCCAATTCTTTGTGAATTGCCACATATATACAGCGAACCGGAAATGATTCGTTCTCTGGTGCAACACGCACCAGTCAGATGGGAATACCCAGTGTTTTTCCGGATAACTGTGGCGATTTTACAAGGAGGTCAGCCATGATGAAAGATCTGTACAAAGCGGAGCAAAAGGGACACCGTTACAACGATTATGGGTATCGACAGCCCATCGATCAAATTCTTCCGCATCAACGGGCATCGATGCGCCCCCCGATGCTGAGGAACGAAGAACCGATGGGGAATTTGCAAAAGCAGGCAATTGTGATTGCATCGACGCTGAATGTGCGGCGCGGTCCCGGCAGCCATTATCCCGTGGTTGGACGCTTAAAGGAAGGATCGGTGGTTCATGCCGATATGACCGGAAAAACCTGGGCAGGCATTCTGCACGGCACAACGAGTGGATATGTATCAAAGCAATACTTGCGTTCGGTCCAAAGCCATCAAAGAATTAAAAGTGGGATGCTGCAGAAAAAGGCCGTTTCACTGGCGACCGCCTATCTTGGGCGCACGACGAAAGATCTGGTGGGCGAACTGAAATACCTGAAAGATTTGAGCCGGGGCAAATCGACAAACGGCGGCTACAATCTGAACTGCGCCAATTTTGTATCGGCAGTTCTCAAACAGGTGGGCCTGATAGGCCAGCACGTCGTCGGCTGTGAAAAGCTGCGCAGTGCCTGCAAGAGCTATGGCTACAAGACGATCGACAAATCGCAGGCAAAACCCGGAGATGTGTGGATTGGCGACGGGCACACCGAGATCGTGCATTCTGTTTGCAACGACATGGTGCTGCTGATTGGATCGAACAACAATGGCACCAAGACTCAGAAGATCACAATTGATGCCCAGAGTGCGCAGAAAAGCGGTGAAATCTACTCGCTTCAGTCCGGCAAACCGCACCATGAATCCACGGGGAAATAAAAAGTAAAGATCGGCGATAGCCGCATCCGAAAGGGTGATTACCATGGCGGGCCGTGCGTATCTGCCGCAGGCAGATAGCACGGCAGCGGCGCGTATGGCACATAGCGCCGCGACGTATTCAAAAGAAAAGGCGTTTATGACTTGACATTTCCATGCGTAGCCGCTAGCAGAATGCGGCGATTTTTCGCAACGAAACGAACAGCAGGATTAGGAATGGAACTGGATACAAAAACAATCATATTGATAACAGTTGTCGTGATAGCCATAGTGATGCTTATCATGTCAAATCTGAAGGGCAATTCGGTGTCGAAAGAGGTGAAGCGAGCGCGCACCACCAAAGACGTGAAGCCCATCATTGCAGCGATAGACAACGACAAAACAGCCGATGTGGCGACGGTATTCAATACGGCGATTAAGTCGCTGTGGGACGGTTATGACCGCGATTTGGCGATGGATTTAATTAAGGCACTGCTGGAGCGCAATGACAAAGCCCCGATTTCTCAGCATTGGCTTCAGAGTGCGCTGTCAGTCGAACCGGAGCTGGCGCGCAAACAGCTCGGCGAAGAGTTTATCAAGTCGCATTTCCACGAAGAAATCGCGCAGCAATGCGTCGGCTGCGGTGGATCGTGCAAATCGTGTAAGTAAGTGAGATTTGGGGCTCTGCCCCAACCCCCGCCAAGGGCCTGAGGCCCTTGGAACCCACAATAACGTTTGCATCCTACCATATACGCACCAACTGCCTATACCTCACAAAGGCCGAAATGGGGCCCCTTCCCCATTCCGGTGATATCATGCGCGGTTGACTCGTTTTAAATGGTCAAGACCCTTCGAGCCATCATCGTATGATAGGTGCAAGAGCGCATTGATATGCCACATTTACCAAATATCCATGAGGAAGCGGACGGTAAAACGCCCCCAACAAGTATCCCGCTGGCGATAGGTCTGATGTGCGGTGCCGGTCTTCTTTTCGGCATCAGTTCTGCGCTGCTGAAAGGATTCAGCGTGGGACTGCCGCCGATGGAGTGTGCGTTTTTCCGCTGTTTTGTTGGATTTGCGCTCATCGTTGGCATGTCGGTGACCGGCATTAAGAAAACCGGCATCGGCACTCGCAAGGGTATTTTGTTTTTGCGTGGACTGTTGGGAGGCATTGCTGCG
>CAMKRB010000028.1 GCA_946415045.1 uncultured Myxococcales bacterium | reverse complement strand
TCTGAGTCACCGAGGAAACGACAATTGAGGAGGTTTTTATGTTAACGCCTATGCCCTGTGTGGTCGCCCGCAAGCGAGCGCCCACGGTTGGCAAGCCGTATGCCGCAGGCATAGGCGCGCCAGCGACGGCGTATTGGCCAACGGCCAATAGCCGCGCCCCATAAAACAAACAACGGCGAAAACGAGAAAAATTTATTGATTTAATCCGTTATTATTTTAAGATGCGGCGGATTCATGGCTTTTGCTGCTATAAATCGTTATGTCACATCGTTTGTTTTGTTAAACAATTTATATCGTTTAACGACACATTGTCTGTTCGATTGGATACCATTCCTGGGCCTGATGGCAGGGAAACCCCATTTTACTGATGCAGGGAAACCCCATTTTACTGATAAGGAGTCGCATGAGACGTCATACTCTATCGCTTTTTTGTGTTTTTCTTTCTATTGCCGTGTGTGGATGCTCTTCTGACAGTAAGGAAACGATTGCTGCAGTCCCGGATTCTGAATGTAACGAACAGACCCAGCCCGAGTGCAGCAGCAATACAGAGAGAAAGGTGTGCGAAGACGGTAAATTCGCGATTAAACCGTATGTGATCATACGCTGTATGACCCAGAAAGTGGCTTAACCGTCGATTTGGCTGGAACCTGCAAGGGCAAGAATCGCTATCATCTGGCACTGTTCAGGGTGGGGTCCACATTTGGAGTGGACGTTTACTATCAGATGTGTGAAAATTCCTGCAAGACGACGTCCACGGGCTTTGCCTATTGCGGGAACTAAAAGAACGTCGCATTCTGCACCATCATTGGAGAAATCTGCACATGAAACAGTTTTTCACTTCGACTGATACCCTCGTTCAGACGCTGCGCGCATTTGCGAAAGCCAATGATTGCCAGGCGCTGGCGCTTGCCACCGAAATGTTTCCCGAACTCACGGCAATTTTTGAGTCGGGTAACCGGAATGCGGCTGCATTTGCCATCGAGCACGTACACGCGGACGACAATGTACTGTGGGCGCACCTCGAAAACGTCCTCGCACACCGGCTGATGGGTGTTGAAACCCGCGACTTTGCGCTGTTCGGAGACCAGGATGTGTTGGATGAGGCGCATTTTTCCAGGCTTTGTGACGCTTTTGAACACATCGACAAGTCGCTGCATCTGGCTCATGTTTTGCGGGCGGCCCTCGTTTTTTCGGATGTTTCGAAAGGCGGAACACCCGAGCGCCGGGCGGATTGGCAAAAAAGTATGGGGCTGGATTTGCGCGTACACAACGAGGCTTCGGCGATTTTGCTGGAAAAGACATCGCTTCTCAACCGATATCCCGAATTCCGCCACTCGGATGTGCTGCAGCAGCTCATCGTTTTAATGGTGCGAAGTCATGGATTGATCGGACAATATGTGCGCGGCGAAATTACCGGTGATGCTTTGGTGCCTGTCGTCGAGTCCATCCGCAGCATTGCGCCGCGCCTCCATGAACGCATGCAGCTCGACAGCATCTCTGCAGCCACCGAAGCTGTCGTGCAGCTGTATTGGATGATGAATGTGCTCGACACCGCCGGCGTGCGCGACAAACTCATGGATTCGGCGCTCTTCGAAAAATTCGAAGCTGTTGCTGCACATATTCGTGAAGCTGCGCTCGAACATTCACCATTCCCGGTGTTGCCGGTGACCAGTGATATTCCGCGCATCAAGCAATTACTCGAAAACCGCATGATGCCTTTGCGCGGCGGCGCTATTGCTGCCGGAGAATCGCCCGATGAACTCAGGCAGGCGATCGATTCAATGGATGACGATCGGATTGTCGCTTTTTATGATGCCATGCGTCTCTGCCAGCTCTGGTATTTCGAAGCGGCCACCGGACGCCTCTCTGCCTCAAGTCAGCTCAAGCTTCTGGCCATGGGTATTCACCTGTATCTGGCGAGCAATACACAGCACAACTGCATATTTCACCTCGACTTTTTAAACATCGCCAATATCGTTTCGCCCAAAGCACCAAACATTTCGCCCGAAATTGCCAAAAGCCGCGCCAACTATCGCATCCGCATTCTCGATGCCATTCTCTCCATGCAGGATATCAACCGCATCCTCGACGGAACAGCAGAAATCTACAGCAATCCCTACATCTTCACCATGAGCGGTCAATTCGGCAATCAGCGTTCGCTGTCTCTTGATTTGTCGGTTTCCGATGAATCCGAGGCGCTGATTACGCTGCTATCGATCTATGAACGCAAGTCGGCTGTATCGTTCCACAGTGCACTCAAGATGCTCTGCGATCTGTACCATCTGCGCAAAGACGATTTCGACCGCCTGTCGAACGAATCGCAATATCTGGTCACGATGAACGCCGCGAAAAACGATAAAGCCAGAATGATGCGGTTTCTCAAACCCGGCCGCATCGTCGAAGTCGGCCCCGGCGGCGGCGTCGTTCTCGACCTGCTCGAATCCCATTTCCCCGACTCCACCATCATTGGACTCGACGCGAGTCATCAGGTCGTCGTTGCTCTTGAGCAGCGCAAAAAACAAAACCAGGCCAAATGGCAGATAATCGAAGGCAACGCATTCGAATTCCAGCGCTATTTCCCGTCCGAATCTCTCGATAGCATCGTTTTCTGCAGCATCCTTCACGAAATCTACAGTTATATCGAGACCGAAGACGGTACCCGTTTCCACCTCGAATCCGTCCAAAAAATGCTCCAGTCGGCGTTCGAAGCACTCGCCCCCGGCGGCCGAATCCTCATCCGCGACGGCATCATGCCGCCTCACAACCTCCAATACCTCACGTTCCTCGCAGACGACGCCAGGCCCTTCTTTGACGCATTCTGCAACGAGTTTAAAGGGCGCCCAATCGCTTACCAAAACATCGATGAAAACACCGTACTCCTCGATGCCGCCGACGCCATGGAATTCATGTACACCTATACATGGGGCCCCGAGAGCTTCCCCTACGAAGTGCGCGAACAATACGGCATTCTCACCTATGAGGACTACTGCGCATCCATTCGCGGATGGCTCGGAAACCGCGCACGCCTGGTCGAAATCCCCGCCGACGAAGCACTCGTCCTTCAGCCTGGTTACGTCACCGCGCTCAAAGATAAGGTCCGCCTCACCGCTTACGACGGCACGCCAGCTCCCTTCCCGCCGTCAAACGCGATCATCGTCATCGAAAAAACTCAGGCATAATGCCGAAAATCTGCGATACGAACCGGGGAACGGATTGCTTTTGATGGGCGCGGCTATTTCGGGCGACCCCTTTGGGGTGCCCGTGCATACGCCTGCGCCAGCTCGCCTTTGCGCCCAGGGGCGCATACGGCTCGCAATTCGCCGCTATGCCGTTGGCATACGCGGCGAATCACATCGTAATTACAGCGAATCGACCATCAGCTCGGTTACCAGTTTCGTGTATTCCACTGGATCGGGCAGCGGTGAACCTTCGGCCAGCAGCGACTGACCAAACAGCAGCTGCGCATACTTCGGAATGAGTGCATCATCCGGATTCGCCGCAAATTTCGCATGCAGTTTCTCCAACAGCGGATGGTTCGGATTGATTTCGAGAACGCGCTTGGACAAAGGAATCGGGCTGTTGCCCATCTTCGACAGAATGCGCTGCAAATGCGGACTCACATCGCCATCCAGACCCACCAGACATGCCGGGGATGTGGTTAGACGCGACGACAGTCTCACGCTCTCGACCTCGTTGCCAAGACTGGACTGCAGTTTCTTCATCAGGCCATCGAAATCCTTCTGCTGTGATTCGAGCTTCTCTCGTTTGGCTTTCTTTTCTTCTTCGTCGCCCAGCTCGACTTCGCCGCGGCCGATAAAGATAATCTTTTTGCCGTCCTCTAATTCGGTAATTTGCGAGAACAATATTTCATCGTATGGATCGACCAGATACAGCACTTCGTAACCTTTCTGCAAAAATGCCTCGAGATGCGGGCTGTTCTTTACAACCTCAAGCGATTCGCCGGTAATCGCATAGATGTCTTTCTGTTCCGGTTTCATGCGCTTGATGTATTCCGCAAATGTCGTCATCGATTTCTTGGGCTTCTTGTCGCCGTCTTTATCTTTTGCGGCTTCTGCTGCTGCTTTTTCATCTTCGGCAACCGTAAACGTCGATTCGAACTTCATCAGCTTGAGCAACTTGTCCTTGTTGTCGAAATCGCTCGCCGCGCCTTCCTTGATCAGACGCGAATAATTCTCCCAGAATTTCTCATATTTTTCGGGATCATTGTCGGCCGCATTCTGCAGCATATCGAGTATTTTCTTTGTGATATGCTTCTTAATCACCGAAATGCTGCGGTCTTTCTGCAATATTTCACGCGAAAGATTCAGGTTCAGATCGGATGAATCGATCACGCCTTTGACAAAGCGCAGATAATCGGGCAGCAGCTGTTCGCACTGTTCCATAATCAATACATGCTGCGCATGCAGACGCAGACCGTATTTCGCGTCACGATAGTTCATATCGAACGGCGCACGCGATGGAACGAACAGCAAACCGCGGTATTCCAGCGTTCCCTCGGCTTTCACGTTCAGACGGAACAAGGGATCGCTCCAGTCATAGGTGATGTGCTTGTAGAATTCGTTATATTCCTCGTCCTTCACCTCGCTCTGATCCTTCAGCCAGATAGCTTTCATCGAATTGGCCTGTTCCCAGACCTTTTCGGTGACCATGTGCGTCGGATCGTTGCAGGTCGAAGCATCGTGTCCTTCGGCTTCTTCCACACCCTCGCGGTGATGCTGATGCGTGCATTCCACCATCACGGGATACTGCACGAAATCACTGTATTTCTTGATGGTGCTCTTAATCGTATATTCATCGGTAAAATCATCGAGCTGATCATCTTCGTCTGCCTTTCGCAGCTTGAGAACGATCGTCGTTCCGACCTTATCTTTTGTCGCATCTTCGATGGTATAGGCACCATCCCCGGTCGATTTAAAGGTGAACGCCTTATCCTGTCCCGCGCGGCGGCTGGTCACTTCGACTTCGTCAGCGACGATAAAAGCGGAATAAAATCCAACGCCGAACTGGCCGATCAGATTATTGGCCTGCTCCTGATTCTGTGCGGATTTGAGCTGTTCCACAAATGCTTTTGTGCCCGAATGTGCGATCGTTCCCAGATTGTGGATCATATCGTCGCGCGTCATGCCATCGCCGTTATCTTCGATGGTCAGCGTATGCGCATCCTTATCGGCATGAATCCTAATCTCAAGCGTTTCGCCGTCTCCCAGTTTCGAGGGATCGGTCAGCGCTTCAAATCGCCGCCTGTCCAATGCATCCGATGCATTCGATACGAGCTCTCTCAAAAAAACATCCTTGCTCGAATAAAGCGAATGCGCCATCAGCTGAAGCAGCTCTTTGGTTTCCGATCGAAATTCAAAACGTTCCTGCGTCATTTCTTTGCCTCATCTCATCAAAAATAATCCGAATGCTCTGCATTAAAACTGCAGAACAATGACAGATGCCAACTCTAAACACGCGCTCCCGGTCGGCAAATTTTTTTATTGGGCTCGCTTTGGGGCGAAAATCGCCCCTGCAGCTCGCCTTGCCGGGCTATCGCTTTGCGATACGCCCGGCTGAATACTTTGGGGCGCGTGCTTGCTCGCCAATCGCTCGCTGCGCCCTGCGCTTCGGCCTGTCGCCTGCCGGCGATACGGCCTCTCTTTTCATTTGGCAAAACTGATACGCCAGGCCTGTCACCTGCGGCATTCAATGCTGGAATTTCACCCAGCCTCCCGACACAAAGCCCGGCAATGGCCTCTGGCGGCTGTCATACATCGTGCGGTCATCCAGCATATTTTGGAAATACAATTCAACCATCAGCGCGCGGTATCGATAGCCTATCGACAAATCCAGCAAATGCCGGTCTGCCATCCGCGCGGTTTTCGAAAATCCATCATACGCATGCCGATACAATTGATAGCGCAGCCCCACACTCAGCGGTTTGAAGGATACCGATAAACCGGTATCGAACCGATGCCTGAATACAAAAGGTATATCATAGCCATCGGTCTCTGCTTTTGTATAAGTATATCCACCGCGCCAGACCACATCCAGTTCTTCGATCCGAATGCCTGCCGTCAGTTTGATTGTGCCGCCGGCGCCGGTCACATCCGACAAATTCTTTGCAACTGTCAGGTAGCTCGTCACCGGCGTCCAGTGAATCGATCGCATGTAATAATATACAAAAGCTTTTCCTTCTATTTTTAGTGTTTGCAGTCCGGCAATTTCCGATAGATCCAGACCGAACACCGCATCCGAATGAACGCCTTCTTCGGGTTTCAGGCTGCGATCCCCGCGCACACCTTCGGATATATAGTATTTTTCTGCATATCCGGGTCTGCGCATCATATACCGCACCGATGCTTTGACACTGAAGATTTCGGGGTATGTATAGCCAATCGATAGTCCGGCAGTCGGCTCCCAGTCGTTGCCGATCGATACATCCACGCCAGCATCCGCCGACAGATCAATTTCGTGCACACCCAAATACAACGGCACATCTGTTCTGGCTGCAGCGCGGATACAATCTTCGGATGCATCATTCAGTGATTTGTTTTCTGACAAATCATCAAACGACTGATGCATATATTCAAACGACAGACCGAATGGATATCGGCCAAACCAGTCGTTATCGAACCGAACAAACACCCGGTTGTCGGCCGATGTCTGGTCTGTTGCCCGCCCAACCAGCGGCGCAGGGTTCGAATAATGCTGATAATTCAGGGTATGACTGATGCTGAGTGCTGGTTGGTATATCCAGTCGCCCATCGATATGCCCGCATGATAAACAGCCGCGCCGCTCAACAGATTCAGGACACGGTTCATCGCATCGCGGCTGGCCGACGGATACTCTACAACGCCGCCGCCTGCTGCTTCCCTGTAACCGCCTGTGACCAGAACATCCATCCCCCAGTGATCCCACGATTTCGAAAAGCCTGCTGCTGCCCCGGCTTTATTCTCGCGCTCCTCGAAATCCGCTTTCCGCGTGCCATTCTGATAGGCGAACCGGTTCATCTGGCGAGCGCCCCATGCGCGAAACAGCAAATCAGGGGCATCGTGACCGATATCAAAGGTGTAGTTGTGCAGCGAATCCAGGCCGACCTGACCATAGGTCCCATGGTCGCTGTGCGCCATCTGCATTTGCGCATGTGCAAACGATGATGTCCTGTTTTCTATATCAATCGCACCAAAAATTGCCGGCGAAAACAGCCGCAGATCCGTCATGCCGTCAAACCATGGATTTGTTGGAATGCGCACACGTTTGTATGCGATATCCACATCCACATGATGTCCCGTCAGCCCCTCATGCGAAATCGACTTTACACCGGTGCTGTCCCGTTTGACGACGATTTCACTGTTCAGCGCATCCCATCGTGGTGCGGCCGAAGCTGCTTGTGGCTCCGGTCCGACCGCAATCTCGACAGGATCGAGCGCCAGCGGTTCCGCACAAACTTGGTGCGGAATCAGCATGGCTCCAATTGTTGTTAAAACCGTCTTTTGCATATCATCATCCGGAGCACAGCCAGGGGCACCGCATTTACTTTTTCTGGGGCTCTGCCCCAGACCCCGCCAAAGGGCTGAGCCCTTTGGAATCCGCAATAATGTTTGGATTCTGTTATATGCCTGCTATAAGCGATGTCCTACAAAGATTGAAATGGGGCCCCTCCCCCATTTCACAAAACCATACAGTTTTGGCCGGTTTACGTGGGGTAGGCAATGTCTGCCCCAACTATAAATGCGGCGGCTCCGCCCCCCGGACACTTTCTATTCGCGGTTGATTCTATAGATATCAAGGGTTTCCGACAGGCTGTTCAATACCAGAATCGAGTGATTGTCATAGATAATATCCAATGGTCCTTTGCGTGCAACTTCAGAGTCGGATATGGCGGCTTCGAACTGTACAACGAATTTTCCGCTGCCCACATTTACAAAGAACAGTTTGTCGTGATTGAAATCCGCAATTACAAAGTTATCATCATACAAATACCGGGCAACCAGCATCGACGCAGAACCGTCGCCAATTGTATATGTATCCAGCACATTCAGATCGTGATCGAGCAGATGGGCGACACCTTTAAACGACGATCCTGTGACGATATAATCCTTTGAAATTGCGGCAGTGCCAGGATCATCATCGGCAAATATACTTTTTACAACATCAAAATTGCTATCCAGTTTTTGCAGTGCCGAACCCTGGGTTCCTGTAATTGCATAGTTGCTGTCGTATTGATATACACCGGAACACGACAGCAGATAGCCATTATCCAGTGATTTGATATCTACCGGATTCTTGCATGTTGTAGGGAGTCTTGTATCATCGCTGCCACAGTTCTTTGCAATCGATCCTGCAGCCGTGCCGTTGTCATAATCGTATTCGCTGTTGACAATTACATGGCAGCCGCCCGACGTCAGAATCGAATACGGCATATTCAGACCTGTGATGTTCAAAGCTGTAAGCTCACCGCTTGCTTTGTTGTATTGATATATCAGATTGGACTTCGATGCGACAATGTATACATTTGAATCATCTGTCGAAACCTGCACCGGATTGCTGTCGACCGGCAGCTTGATCTTTGAATCCTCATACTGGCCCGATTCGATGTGATAGATATCTATTTCGTTATTGCCCGAATCGGCAACATAAACATCGGAACCGTCTTTATATAAAGAATTTGGCCACATACCGATCTTCCAGCTGCCAGCGGCCGTCAAATCTGCAGACAGATTCTTTTCATTGTCTTCCGTGCAGCCCAATGCGCAGCACATCATCCCTGTGAGCATCAAACTCAGCCATTTTGGGGTCATCTTTTCTCCTGACGGGAATTGCTCTCTGATTGTAAAGCAGTGCAAATGTATGGCACCCGCGTATTGGCAAGGGGCTTGTCCCATTGCCAATAGCGGGTGCTGGCGAGCTGTAGTGGCGGCCCAGTGGGGCCGCCACAAAGCGAGCATTAATATGAATTACCAATTACAAATTGCCTTGCAGTTCTGGCATGAATCGCCTTTGCAATAGCTTTCGGTCGAATACGCGTAGCATGAATTGGCCGTAGCGCAACCTACGTTACCGTGCTGGTCTGTATTCTGGCAAGCCAGTTCAAGCACACGCCCATTGTTACAGGTGTACCATTTCTGGTCGCTGCAATACGAGAAGCTGTATGCGCATTCGCCGCAATCTACGCCATTTTCGGCGCATGCTGCCAGCGAATAATTCGTGGATACATGGCCTCTGGCATCGTAATTCCACACCGAGACGATTGGATTGCCATTGACGGTTATCTGCGGATATTTGGCAAAGTCTTCGGTGCCCTGCCTTGAGTTCAGATAACCATAGTAGCAGTTTTCGCGATCGTCCAAAGCCAGCTGTTTCCACATTCCATCGACACATTTGGAGCGCATGCCAATGATGGTTCCCGCAGGTACAGTCACTGTGGCGTCGTATGTGCTCAGTGTCGTGTTTTCGGGGACATTGCCATTTTTGCAGACGAAATCTCCATCGTGGCATTCGCCGCACCATTCCACGCCGATGCAGCCGGTATCTGCGCAGTCTATATTCAGGCACGAGACGCCGTCGGAGCACGTGTACAGTGGCTTTTTCTGGCCATCGCGGCACATATAGACAATGCCGTTGCCATCCGCGCCATTTTCGCAGCTTGAGACGTAGTTCAGACAAGTGCCGCATGCATTGCCCCTGCACGAGACCTTGGTGCCGTCGTCAAGTTCACAAGATTGGGTGGTGCATCCGTCAGCCGTGCATGTGCGAAGCTGCCCCACACCATTCGCATCATTTGTGCAGCCCGATTCACCAGGTGAAACGGGACGATTCGGACATTTGCCATTCTGGGTGTTGCACAGCATGCCATCTTCGCAATCCTCGCCATCGCATCTGCACAGGCTGCCCGACATCACACCGCCCGAATAGCTGCAAAGCTGCGAAAAATCCGGCTTTGCTGGTTCGGGACATTTGTTGCTCACGCACAGCTGCCATGCTGCGCATCTTTTGCCATCGCAGGTGCAGACGCTGCCATCCGGTGTTCCGCCGCTTTCGGTGCACGCAGTTTTGAATTGATCGGGATCGACGTGAATGGGGCATGCTTTGGTGTCGGCATTGCACAAATCGCCGGAATCACATGTCACTCCGGCGCACACGCAGCGACCATTCGCAAATGTGCCGCCTGAACTCTCACACAGCGCATCAAAGGTCTGGGGCGCAATCGCCGTTGAGCCGGACGACGAATCATCATCGTCACATGCCCAGACGCCAAGTGAAGCCAATAAAAAGGTTGCTGCAAATAATGACTTTTTCATGGGATTTCCTGCTTCATCGCTGAGTGATCGTACTGATATGCCCCACCGGGTGCATCATGATGACCAATGAGCCTAGTAAGTCACAGAGAATAAATCAAATAATAAATTTTACTATGTGTAGAGGGCTGAACCGTGATGTGATGGTGGATCTACAGTTTTGGCATGAGGATTGCTTTGCCCGAAACGCGACGCTCGATGCCAGGAACTATGGACAGGGTCGCCAGCCAACGCAAAAATTTTTTGAATACCCTGCAAAAAGAAGCGTTAATTGGCGGCAGGAACGCTGCAGCCCATGACTGCCAGCAATTGAGTGATGCCGGATTTGTGAATCAAGC
Organism: uncultured Myxococcales bacterium; assembly: GCA_946415045.1. GTDB lineage: Bacteria > Myxococcota_A > Bradymonadia > UBA4248 > UBA4248 > UBA4248. The sequence continues at coordinate 7,228 of CAMKRB010000028.1, read as the reverse complement.
CGGTTTGTTAAAGGGAGAAAACAATGCATTTGAATAAGTTCGCCATTTTGTTTGCAGGTTTGATGCTCGTATCACCGATCGCCATCGCACAGGAAGCCGCTCCCGAAGCGCCCGCAGCCGAAGCACCAGCGCCGGCTCCCGCGCCGGCCCCCGCACCTGCCGCAGCCCCCGCACCTGCCGCAGCCCCCGCACCTGCTGTCAAAGCCGGTGCTGCCGTCGTTAAAGACAAGAACGACCTCGCCGGTGCCACCGCTGTACTCGCCAAATGCGACGAGAATCACAACTATTTCAAAGATCAGCAGATCCGCACCGATATGGTGCTCAACGGCGGCGTTCACAAAAACGTCAAATATTCGTTCGACACCTATACCCGCGGCCTCAAGCGTTCGGTCCGCTTTGACGAGCCCGCCGAAATGCGCGGCATGGGCGTTGTGACCAAGGGTCGTGACGAAGTTTACGCTCGTCTGCCAGATTCCAGCAAGGTCCGCCGCGTCGGTACACACGCCAAACGCCAGAGCTTCTACGGTTCCGACTGGTCCATGGACGATATGTCGATGATTTATTACGGTCAGGATTATGATGTCGTCAAAGTCCTCAACCTCGACGACAAAGGCCACTACGTCTTCGAACTCAAACTCAAAGACGGCGTCGATCTGCCCTATCCAAAACTCGTCATCAAAATCGAAAAAACTCGCCTCCTCATGGACTACATCGAGTATTACGACGATACCCAGAGCCTCAAGAAGACACAGGAACGCTTCGATCTCAAGGACATTGGATCCGGTCATCTGGTCTATTCGCACATCAAAGTGACCGATGCCGCCACCAAGCACACCACCGAGAATTTCGTGCTCTCCGAGAAGATCAACCAGAACATTCCTGACGAAACGTTCACAAAACGCTGGCTCGTTCGCAGCATGTAATTGCGGCGCGTTACAGCTGGTCGTTCACTCGCTCCCGGAACCAGATTTCCGGGAGCTTTTTTATGTGCACGCCCCAAAAGCAAGCGCTGCTTCCCCCCTGCATCAAAAAGTGGTATAAACATTTGCGCGATTGGGCAATCCTGCCCGTCAACAGTGGGTTCAGATATGGTCATGTACATTACAACGGGTGGTTTTAAGGCGCTGAAGGACGAATTCGATTACCTCAAGTCGGTCGAGCGCCCCAAGGTGGTCAACGAAGTCGCCGAAGCCGCGGCCCAGGGCGACCGCAGTGAAAACGCCGAATACATTTACGGCAAGCGGCGCCTGCGCGAAATCGACGGACGCATGCGCTTTCTGAACAAGAATTTCGCCGAAATGCAGGTCATCGATCCCAAACTCCCGCGCGGCGACAAAGTCTTTTTCGGCGCAACCGTCACGCTCTACGACGAAGAACAGGACACCGAAATGACCTATCAAATCGTCGGACCCCTCGACACACTCGACGACACACATATCAGCTATCAGTCGCCGGTCGGACAGGCACTGCTCGGCAAATCGATCGACGATTCCGTCACTATCCGCACCCCAAAAGAAGTCCGTCACGTCACGATTATGGACGTCGCCTACATCTGATTAACATCCAGCACACGATTGCCGCGACCACATACTTTTTTGTTTTTTTAGGTTGGCGCGGCTATCTGCGATACGCCGCGCCGCGCGCCTATGCCTGCGGCATACAGCGCGCATTTTCATCATTCTTTCGAATCATCCCCAGATGCATTACTGCAGCCACTTGTCTTCAGACACGTGCGTTCTCCCAACAGCAGCGGACAAAGCAGATTATCATAGTTAAACGTCAGCTTGTTTTGTTCTTCTTTGCCCTGTGTAGAGTGTGATGGATTGATAAAATCGCTGCAGCGGATCCATTGTTGGATGGTTATATTGGTGGCCAAGCCATCCTCTTCCACTGTAACAGTGTTCAATTCGTCAAGTACTGCATTGATGTTGTTGAATTCATCCTTAGTATTCGTCGAGCTCTCATCTATTTTAAAATCAGAACCATTCTTTTCGATTTTTGCAGAATACGGATGGTAGGGTTTGATTGGGATGGATGCGGATGAAAGGGTATCAATAGGCTTGTCTATTGTTCCAGTAGATATCGTAAAATCAGACTGATAAATATAATCTGTAAACCAACAGCTCAAAATGGGGCGTTTATAATCACGATGAAAGACGCACTGTTCATTAGAACTTCGCCCATTCTTAGATCCGCACGAAGCCAGTGATTTAAGCGTTGAGCGGTATTTATCTTCAATCCAACCTGGAGTAACATAGTAGACGTTGCTTAGCTTGCTCATAAATTTGTTAGAACAGGTGTCGGATTTTGTATAATTGCTGTAATCATCATCGGTTTGAGGACAAGATTTGCAGTCTGTTACAGTGTTAAATAGATTTCTGTCTGTTATACGTATGTTGTCTTTGTATGTCTCAGCATTCACAAGTACACCGTCGATGGCGAGATTTGTATAATTGACAGCGTTTTCAATAAAGCCCGCGCTTTTTTCGTTGTATATATTTAGGGTGGATAAAATTAACAGGTTGGAAAGAGAAGTGTTTCCATTGAAACTCGCATGTGCGATAAAACCACCGACATTGTCACCCCCGGAAATGCTCTTTACATTGGATATTACATTGTTGATGGAATATTGCTTGTTGGCGGTGCCTACGAATTTGGCTATAAATCCTGCAGTATTTTGACTGTTTGCTTTAACTGCATTTACTTCATTAATCACATCGTTAATTGATAAAGATGCCAGATTGCTTAATGTACCTATAAACCCAGCGGCATTGTTGTCTGCTTGCACGCACTCCTCTTTACTAGTCGTGCAGCGATTAATCACATCCTCAATTGTTACATTTCCGGTCAACGAACCTGCAATTCCTCCAGCCCCTTGGTTTGTGTTCGCTGCATTTTTAGCCCCCACATGAACGAAATGGTTATTAATGTTGCGCAACGTTACATTCGATTTACCCCCCGTAGGATTAGCAGATGCGCCAACGACTCCCCCCGCAAAATTGTTACCACTGACGACGCTGGAGCGCTTGATATCTACATCAGAAATACTCAGCGTACCTTCAACATAGCCAACCAAACCGCCGACATAGCCACCATCGCCATTTTCAGAACTCACAGTAATGCCTGTCGATTCATTCTTACCCTTAATTGTTTGTCTCACATTTTCAATACTTAGTGTAGCCTTAGATGCCACAGTTCCTGCCAATCCTCCCAATTGCTGTTTTCCGGTAACACTTAAATTATTTGATATCGAAACACCAGATATCGAAACCGTGCCTTTTTGAAATTTTCCAACAATACCGCCCACGCCACCATCAGTATTAGCAGTGCCGCTTGACTTAACCGTAATAATATCAACTGTCACATCTGATAAAGCAGAGGTACCATCTGTAATTATTCCGACAACGCCACCGACACCAGAGCCACCGCCTATAATTTCTATATTATTAAGGCTCACATGATTCATGCCAGTTCTGTACATATTACCAAGCAATCCGGCAACACCAGTTTTTCCATTAACACTTAACCAATCAATCTCTACATCACTGATATTTAAAAGATTTGCATTATCATCAGTAATATTGCCAATCAATCCGCCCGCGTTATAATTCTTCGAGATCACCTTGTTATACTGTTTATTATTTATTATCTTAACGTCAGTGATTGAATCCACATCCGTATCTGTTGTCTTAACACCGTTATACTTTCCAAACAATCCACCAGCAAATCCATTGCAGCTCACCTCAAAACCAGATTTTATCGTTACTCCAGAAACGGCAATATTTTTCTGAACATCTCCGAGCAAGCCACCACATACAGTTGCGGTATTGGTTATAGCAACTATTACATCATCCAGAACGATATTCTCAAGTATCAGTTTTTCACCGTTACTGTCAGACGGAACGGACCCAAATAAGCTGCCAGTATTAGCTATTCCTGTGTTTACTTTTATATGCTCCAGTGTAATACCGCTCAAAGTTAATGCTTTTCCATCAGCAGCGATCAATGCTTTAGCACTCGTCTCAATATCTCTAAACGTCAAGTCTTTAATCTCTTCCAGACTACATTTTTTGTCATTCAGCCCATTAAAAATGGTCGAATCTGTGGTTAAAATACTGCCATTATTTCCGCCTTCAAATGATGCATTGTTTATACCGCTAATCGATTTAAGTTTAGAAGACACCGGTATATTAAAGCATTCGCTAGTTTTACATTCAATCTTTCCCACGAACACCAGCGATGCAACAGACGAAGCGATTTTACGGTATTGTTCAATATTCGCCTCGTTACACACATAATACGTCCCACCGTTTTCATTTGTATCGAAAGTCCCGCACTTGTCAACACACGCATTATTCACGCAACCAAATGGACAAGTTTTGACTTCCCATTCCCCAGTCGTTTTTTCATCCGTCTCATCAAGTGTACACGTTAGTAATTTTGTGCCATCATCCGAACACTTAGACTTTCCTTCTTGCTTTTTATTGCAAACACCGGTTGCGCATGCTGTGGTTGTATTATCACATCCCTCACTGCAGATCGTGTATTGCCAATTTCCATCAACGCAATGCTTCCAAAGATTATCGACGCAACTATCCTCACTCTCATCATCACATGGAATTTCAATTGGAACACATTTGTTGTCCACACAATCATATTTCTGCTCATCTATGGGAGTACACTGTTCGGCATAAACGCACTCCACACATCGATGCGTTGATGTGTCGCAATGCATCCTGGTTATATCGTCTTCGGGACATCCTGTATCATCCTCGCCGCATTCATTGCATTTATTGTCGCTGCATCCATATTCGCATTTTATTTCAGCGAAAGGCTCATTGCCATCGAAAGCCCCTTGTTCATATTCAGAGCAACGCATAATCAACGTGTTGTTATCCGGATCATCAGCGCAATAAAATTGATAGTTATTAGAGCTGCATTTGACTATTGATGGATTACAAATGATCGGTGAATCGCTCATTTTAATATGCACATCACCACAGAGGATTTGATTATCTTTACAACTGCACTCAAATTCATGAATCGGCTCTTCAGCCGTCGGCTTTTTGCAATTCCCCTCACCGTCACAGCCTTCATCGCACCAGATGTGTTCGTTTGGCACCCATTTGGTTCCGACGCATATTTCAACTTTGCCCTTGCCGTTATCATCCGTGCAACGAATCGTTCCCGGGGCGCTTTCTGAGTCACAGAATTCATCCTGCGGCTGTGGATTCGGATTTGGCGATACCGATGTGCCTGTGATATCTCCATACTGGTATGACACATCCCCGCATCCGGTCAGTGCGATACAGGCAATGGTGCAAATCGTCAGAATAGTTGGTTTCATTGGGTGACCTCTATGGCATTGGAACGACTGGCATTTCGTTCAATTGTCAGGCAAAGGGGCTCGGGGCAGATGCGCACGCACATGCCGCAGTTGATGCATTTTTGTGGATCGTTAAAGCGGATATGCAGATATCCGGCCCGATTTCGGGAATCGGAGATTTCAAGGCAGTTGCGTGGGCAGACATCGATGCAGAGTCTGCAGGATTTACATCGGGAGGGATCGATTATCATAAATGCCAAAAAAAGAACCGATTTGGGGGCTATCCCCTTGAAGAATTACATAAAATAGACGACATTACAGATGTGCAGGCGGGCATTGTTCGAACCGCGCTGTTGGTGATTCTTAGTACGTTTGGAGGATTGTTGCAATGATCAGACGTGTTCTGCTTACGATTGTTGTGTTTTGTCTGCTGGGGACTCTGGCGATTGCTGCTCCAAAAGAGAAGCCGCGCAAAGGAAAGCCGGCAGACCAGGCTGTACTCGATTTAGGTGCGTCCTATACGAACGACAGCGACATGCGTGTGGATGGCAATTTAAAAGACTGGGGCGACATCAGCATGCTCGATTTCTCCACACTGATTGGCGGCGAATACGAATATGACTGGACGGGGCCCAAAGATTTGCACGGAAAAGTGGGCGCGATGTACGGTGCCGGGAAGATTTATTTCGTAGTCCAGGTGTCGGATAATGCCGTTGTGAACAAGCTTCGCCAGTGGAAATCGGACCGCGTCGAGCTATGGCTGGCTCCCGAAACTGCAGATGGCAAGCCGCTTGGTGCGCCGCGTGGTCTCCTGCTGGATATCGGACCACAGGCTGCCGGTGGACAGGCAGCGGTAAAATGGATTTCGGGTAAACAAGGCGGCGCAGAGGCCGTGGGATTTGTTGCCAACGACGGATACGACTTTGAAATCGGTGTGGAATACAGCGCGCTTACAAAGGATTCTCTCGTCATGGACGGCGTTATGCGATACTGCGTACTGGTGCGCGACTGGGATCAGGACGACGCCAATGAAGATGAAGCCAATATGGGCACATGTCCTATCGATCCCAAAAAATCTTCATCGATTAAGCGCGAAAACATGGGAAAGATATCCCTAAAGCTTCAGGATATCGTTTGGAATGCGTTGATGTCAGACCGCACACTTGGAGCGATTTCTGCGGCATGGACCAAACAGCTGGTAAATGTCGGTGGCAGCAGTCTGCCAGAGATCGTCGCAGCTGCCGATAATACCGTCGTCGTGGCCGGATTTGACCTGGATTCCCCGGGGCTTGGGTATTTTATGGTGCAGGTTGCTTCGGCAGGCACAGGCGTGATGCCGGAACTCGCCGTTAAAGATATCAACGGCGACAAAAAGCCCGAAATCATTCTTTCGCGCCAGGAAAACTGCGCCAATGGCGGTATGACTGCAAACCGCGATTATGTGTTTAAATTCACGGGCCAGGGAATCGAATTGATGACAACCTATATCACTGAATACCACAGCGATGATGATTCCTCATTGTTTGTAAAGAACCAATACAAACTGAACAAAGCCGGAATCGTACAAACCGTCGATAAATCCAGTTCATCACAATTGCCTGCATGTGAACTGTTTGGCGACGAAAATATGATTCCGGTTCTGCTGCCTTCGTCGGGCATCAAATCGGCAAAACATTCCTATCTATAAGATTGTATCACAAAGCATCCGGCCGTTTGGCAGCCGGATGCTGAATACTGCATATTTCACCAGACCAGGTCATTTCATGGGCATTGAAACCGAAACATCGCATTCATCTCCCGATACTGACTCACAGTTACCGGATAACGACGCTGAAGAGTTGTATGTTTCGGAAACTGATTTGGAAACAGCCGACGATTCGCACCATCTGTCTGATGACAATT
>CAMKRB010000027.1 GCA_946415045.1 uncultured Myxococcales bacterium | reverse complement strand
CCCTTACATAAAAATTACGCGTCTTTAAAGTCGTTTCGGTGACGGTAGCTGTAACTGTAGCTGTGAACCGTGTAACCCATGAACGCCAGCATGGCCAGAATCAGGAGCATGGAGGGCCAGAGTTTGCGGGGGGATTCGCCGGCTTCGATGATGAAGCCTTCCTCGCAGATGACGCTTGGATCCTGATAAACGCCGCCGACGGCAATGACTTCACCGGTTTCGAGTGCGGCCACGTCGTAGATATCTTCGAGGACGGAGGTTTCGACGAGTTCGAGGCCGTTTTGCATGAATTTGTCGTGGGATGTGTAGATGGCACCGCCTTTTCCGGTCATGTAGATTTGGAAGCGGTCGGCGGATTCGGCGATGGCGCATGATGTAAAGTCGTGGTCAAGCTTGAATGTGAGCTTTGTCCACGTGCGGATGTCATCGCTGAAACGGTAGACCAGGCCGGCGTCACCCACGGCCAGGCCGAATGTGCCATCCTGCGACAGACACACGCCGCGCAGGGTTTGTGAGGCTCCTGTTTTGATTTGTGACCACGTGGTGCCGTAGTCCTGCGAAACGAGAATTGTGGCGTCGTCACCGACGGCGACGGCGATATTCTGTGCGCTTGCGACGCTGTAGTAATCGGTGATGCGATCGGTGCGCCACGACCATTTTTGACCGTCGTGCGACATCAGGATGATTGGATAGGTGCCTGCCGAGGCCGTGCTCATCCACCAGCGGCCGTCGGGATGTTTGTAAAATCGGGCATCGGATGGATCGAAGCCGACGACCATCGACCAGAGTGCGCTGCCGCCTGTGGCCGTGATTTGGTATTTGCCGTCGTTCAGGCTTTGGGTCTTGAGAAAGACGAGCTTGTCGCCGTCACATGAGGCGTCGGCGATGTCGGTTTGCGTGCTGCCATCGGTATAGAGCTTGTGTGAGGCATTATCGAGCAGTGCTGTGGTGCCGTTGCACGAGATGAGGCGGGAATCGAGACGGCTGGGTGCGTTGTCTGCTGGAATTTCGAGGTTTTTGAAGGGGGTGAGCGTCGCATCGCCGGAAGTGCTGAGTGTGGTGGTCTGATAGATGGCGGGGTCGGATTTGAGCAGAGCGCTGATGACCAGGGTGTTGGAGGAATCGGAGGTGATGTGCGTCAAAGCGTGATCGGGATCGGTGCAGGCGATTTGCTGAATTTCGCCGTTCAGCGCCGGTTTTTTGTAGACGCATTTGGAATCGATGAGCCATCCGGTCTGGCCGACGAATACGCCGTCGACAAAATCGGCGTCGTTGCTGAGTTTGTGCCATTTGCCCTGGCTGCGGACATCTTCGAGCGCTGCGCCGTTGTGGTCGAAAGCCCAGACGGCGACGCCGTCGTCGGTGCCGGCAAGTTTTCGAATGGGGGTGGAAATGCCCGAATCTTCGCGTTTAAAAGTGTAGCCGTTGTCGATGGAACGGTAGATGCCGCCATCGTTTGCGGCGATGAGTGCGATTTGTCCACGGGTGGCATTGGGAACAAGCGGCAGTTCCTGTTTGGCGACAAAAATATCGCGGATTTGAGCGGGTTGTTCCTGCCAGAGCAGGCGGCTGACTCCCTGGTTGCCGGGGGCATCCAGAATGTGATCGATGTGCGCATTGTCGCCAACCGCAATGATGTCGAGATTGGTGTCTTTCTGTTCGACTGGGGCAATGGCGATTGCGCGGTAATGATCCGATCCGCTGCGCGATCGCACAAAACACTCGCCATTTGTCGCCCGGCAGAAACCCCAAAGCCCATAAGCGCCTGAGAATACAAAGCCTTTGGGATAGAAGGGCGAAACCGCGATGTGATAGATGGAGCGCTCGGTGGAGAGTGGCTTGGTGCGCCAGGTTGCGCCGCCGTCTTCGGTCACGAACAGCGTGCCTTTTTCGCCGCCGATCACGCCGTGCATATCATCGACGAATGCGACAGAACGCAGCAGCTTGTGTCTGACGTGCATTTCGCGTCTGGTCCACGAGTAGCCGTCTTTGCTCGTCATGAGCAGGCTGTTTGAACCCACGGCAAAGAAAGTGCCGTTTGCATAGGTGACATCGTACAAATCTTCATCTGTATGGCGCTGCAGTGCTTCGTAAAGCGCCTGTTCGACGGCGTTTCCGGCAAGGATATCGTGGACGACGGCATATCCGGCTGAATTGTCCGAGATGCGCTGAACCGGATTGAATTTGCCGTCGCTGCCGGATTTGGCGACGACGATGTTGCCTTTGGTTCCGACGCCAACCCATGTTTTGCCATCATTCGAGACTGCAGATGCGCGGATATCGGCATCGAAATCGATGCCCGGCACATCATCGACCGGCATCTGGTGCCACGAATCGGCGGGATCATCGAGCGAACGCATGGCAATGGCACCATTGGTTCCGGTTGCGATGAGCGCACCGGGCACTTCGGTGAGGCTAAGCCAGTCGGCATTGAGCGGCGAAACATTGCGAATCCAGGGAGACTGCAGATCATCCAGACTGGATCCATCCGGCTTGTCGATGAGCAGGTTGTTTGAACCTGCGGCAAACCATCGGCCGTGGGTATGGATGACGTCATTGAATCGCTGTGTCGACGCCATTTTGGCCGGTCTGAATCCTCCGGCAGCTGCCGTTTCAATCAGGCCTTCGCGACCGACTGCAATGATGGCCGGTGCATCGGGAACTTCGCCGTTTGAATGGACGAAGGCGATATCCTGGATGTTTTGGGCAATCTGGAGTTCATTGGAAGGCTGTGACTGTGTGCCGCCCACAAATCCATTGTTTCCCGCCAGAAGCATGGTATCGGAGGATGCATCGTATGCGACGCTGTTGGCGGCGATGCTCTCGGGGAGCTGCGTTTTTTGCCAAGTTCTTCCGGCGTCGATGGAGCGCATCAGCGTGCCGTCGTTGCCCAGAGCGACTGCGGAACGCCCGCGCATGGGCGAAATGGAGGTAATGGATGCACGGGTATCGGTGTCGCCTTCGAGCACACTGCCGTCCGGCATGATTTGCAATGCAACGCCGCCGCGTCCCAGCAGTTTGGCTTTGCGCTGCCGCTCGGATGACGACATGTTTTCACAAAATACGGTGCCGTACTTTTTGCTGAAATAATCGCGGACAAATGTGTAGCGCTTGGCATTGTCGGACGTATCGAAACGGCGCAGACGCCCCGTGATTTCAAGCGGCTCGATTCCGGTGTTTGCACCAAGCATGGGCGAGGTCTGTGACTGGAATTTCGCAAACTGTGAATTTTCAAAGGGTTCCTGGACATAGACGCTGCTTCCCATCAGCTGGTAAACGAGCATTTGTTTTTTGGGCAACAGCTTGCGGTTGGACTGAATCGGTACATGACGGATTGGAATGCCGCCCAGAGTCACATAGGTATTGTCGGTAAAATCCTGTTGTTTGGCGGTTTCGCCAGGTGCAGGCAGCCGGTATTCTTCGGCGCTGCCGAGATGGGTTGGGGTACCGCTGCTAAAGAAATAGGCGACATCCTGCCGGTTGCTGTAAATATACCAGGGCACAAAGACGCAAACAGCGATGGTCAGAATCGTGTTCAGCGGCGTGATGGGCTTGATTTTTTTTGCCTTTTTCCAAGCCTCTCCTGCATCCTCCAGGGGGGCCGTGGTTTCATGGTCTGGCGCAGTCCCATCTGTTGTTGAATCGTTGTCTGTTTCGGATTCTCCGGCGTCAAAAAAATCAGCATTTTCAGGGTCGAACTCATCGTCCGCAGCGGATATTTCGTCGGCATCGTTGGCATCATCTGCGTCAGAAACGACATCTTTTTTTGCGACGGAATCGTCATCTGATGCATTTGGATGATTGATTTGTTCGTTATTTTCTGCGTTTATATGGTCGTCAGACATGGATGCCTCCGAATGATGGGGATTTATGTGCATGACAGATTTGCCTTATCTGCAGCGACGCGTAGTTGTATAAAACAAGTGAGGCGTTGTCGATAGACAATTCCCACAACCGGGAACTGTCCGCAACAGTTCAGCCCGTATGCTCTTTCTAAAGCTTAGTGTTTGGAGCGTGACAAGGCCTAAGGCCTAAGACAGGAGTGTCTCAAACTCAATGGTTGGGCTATTGTCAGAATTTATGTCTTTCTCAAAGGATTGTTGCCTCCTGCCTCCTGCCTTCTGCCTGATGCCTCCTGCCTGATGCCTGGATGGATTCCCATAACGTCCTTTAGATGGTAAAGTAATATAGGGCTGAATTGTTGCAACTATCACCGCAAAGGTAACGATGATGGGAGAAATAATATATTTTGATGCCAACGATACCATCCGCCAGATGATGGTCAAGCAGCTAAAGACGTATGGTCTGGATGTTGTGGAACCCAAATCTCTGGACAGGTGTGAAGAAGTGCTGAAACGGTGCCAGAATCCCGTAGTGATCATTCTGGATATGACGCGGAATCCGGAGCAGCTGCCATCGTTGCAGGGGGTAATTCCCGAATATCTGAACGATCCGGAGCGCTGTATTTTGACCACGACGGCACCGACATCATTGGCGAAATACCTGACGCGCGATGTTTCATCGTGTTTTTTCAAGCATGTGGTGGAAAGGCCGTTCAAGCGTTTGGAGTTTATCCGGTTTGTGGAAGGGATTATCAAACCGTACATGGTGGTTCCGGAATTGAAATCGCGGGAACCGGCCGGAGTATCGGTTTTGAATTCGAGCGTATCGCAAATCGTGGGAGAAGATGTCGGGCAGACGCCCGAAGATAAATCGTTTTCACAGCAGGTGCATCGTCAGGTTGAGCGCATCGTGCAGGATGTATCCGTCGTGCGTCCATTGTCGGAACTGGAGCCGCCGCCCCCGCCGCCGCCCATGGAATCCCCCGAAGACAGTTCACCCGGTGTGGTGCAGCGCTTGTCGAGATCGAGCCGTGCCAGGGCTGCGGGTGGCAGATTTTCGCGCGAAGGCAGCTGGAGCCGCTTGATGCATGAAAGCAGCCAGTCGAATCCAGCGATTCAGGCTGTGCCTCAGAATCAGGCGAACCGGCAGCCATCGGGGATTCGCCCCAGTGTATCGAGAGACGGGAGCCCAAGCAGCGCGGGGATACGCCGGGTATCGCGTTCCGACAGCTTTCACCGCGTGCGGGAAACGCATCACGAATTGGTGGTAAATGCAGATGAATCGTCTGTGGAACAGCCCGGGGCTGCGAATCGGACGAATACAGTGGAACCACAAAAATCGGTGGATCCGCCGGTCATTTATGCTTCTTCCGAGATACAGGCTATCGATGAAACCGCATACGAAGAAGAAGAAGAAGAAGAGAATACCATTCTGATTTCGCCGTCGAAAGTGCGCATCGTTCAGAGTGCGCCGCCCAAAGTATCGGCGATTCCTGTCGCATCCCCTTTGACCGACAGCACGTTCAACCGGCTGGGTACGGCCAATTTGATAAGCCTTATCCAGCATTCATCGCATTTTGGCGTGCCCATTGTGATGGTGTGTCATGGCGATGCCGATGAGATCGTTGTGATCATGCATTCCGGCCTGATGATGTGGATTGAATCGGTCCGGAACGGCGAGATATGTTCTGCTGAGAGGTGGCTGCGCAATAATGGGTTTGATGCGCGTTTGCCCATGCCATCACTGATGGCGCAGCTGGACAACGGTCTGTCGTTTAACGATGCATTGTCCGGCCTGAACAGGGATTCGGTAGGCATCGACATCTGCAATTCGGTGATCGAACAGGGCATGCGCACGATCGCCGAAGCGCACGATATTCCTTATTCGATTTACGACAGTCTGCCGGCGGAATTCGGGGATTTGGTAAAGCAGCGGCCAATGTTTGGCGTCAACGTCATTCCCGATCTCTACAAAAAAATTCGTGATCGTCAGGAATCATCTGTGATTTCCGAGCGTTTTAAAAATCACTGTTTCGTGAGGCGTCCTTACCGAACGCCTTTGAATGCTTCGATTTCACTTACAGAATCCGAAGTTCAGCTGCTGGAGCAGCTTAAATCACCGGCTACTCTGTCGGATCTGGCCACAGCCACTCCGGATGCAGAGCATATGGTCTACCGTATGCTGCTGTTCGAGCTGATCGATTGTACTGCATAAAACCACGCGGATTTGATCAAGTGGATTGGGTGTGCTAATCAAACAGCGTAAAGATGGAGTGCTGATCGACTCCGGAGTGCATTGCGTTCGACCCCCCCATTCATGGATGATAAAGCAGATGAATCAATGGCTAAAAATATGGCTGCGCGTCGTATTGGTGCTGTTCTTGGCGATAGGCATGTCGATATCGGTTGCCGAGGCAAAGCCCAAAAAAACAGCGGCTGCTGCTAAAGAAACGATCACTTATGTCGTAAAAAAAGGTGATACGGTTGGAAAGATTGCCAACACTTATCACGTGAATGCAGATGATATTGCACGCTGGAATAATCTGGCGAATGCAGCCCAGATTCGAATCGGTCAGAAACTGCGCATCCGGGTGCCCAAAGGCAGCGTATCGACGGGATCATCCGGTAGTGGTTCTTCAAAATCTGCAGGTTCAGGGGTCACATACGTCACTCAGAATGTTTCCTATGTCGTGAAGAAGGGCGACAATCTGGGCAAAATCTCGCGCAAAACCGGGGTATCGATAGAAGACCTAAAAAAGCACAACAAATCGCTTCGCCAGCATCCCGATCAGCTTCGCGTGGGTCAAACGTTGATTTTGCGTGAGCAGAAAGTTCTTGCGGGCAGTGGTGTTTCGCGAGGATTGGCCAATAACGGGTCGCTTTCGGGGGGTATCCAGTTAAAGGATGGCCCGGGCTATCATGTGCGCAACGGCAAACGTGCCTATGGAACGCCGCTCACCGTGAGCCTGATCATGGATGCGATGGCTGCATATCACAACAAATTCCCCAAAGGTCCGCAGTTTTCGATCGGCGATCTTTCGGTTCAGGGGGGCGGAAAATTATCGCCGCATCTCTCGCATCAATCCGGCCGTGATGTCGATATTACCTATATTCGTGACTCGGCGGGAAAACTGGATGTCGAGAAAAACTGGTTCCTGATTGAGTATTTTCTCAAGACCAAGAAAGTGCAATACATCTTTGTCGACTATAATTTGCAGGCCGATTTCTATAAATTTGCGCGCAGCAAAGGGTATTCCGAGGCTGAATTGCGGACGCTGATTCAGTATCCGAATGGCAAGCAGAGCTATATGGCGATTGTACGGCATTCAAAAGGGCATGTGAGCCATTTGCATGTGCGGTTTGTGTGCGCCAGCACCGATGTGAATTGCCATTAGGGTGACAGATTTTATGGGTTACGCTTTTCAAAAAAGTGTCTGTACAGGTGGATGAGAATTTCGGCGTCCAGCGCTGCGTATTCGAGCTGATGCGGTGTGAGCGGACGCAGATCCCAGCGCGACGTTTGATTCGTCTTGTCCATGTCGAGTCCAAATTCGCGCATGCAGACCGATTTGAGTGAATGGCCGCCCTCGCATTTGCGGCCATAAATCTTTTGGCTCACGCGCATCGTGTCGACAATATTGTTGATCTGTATGCCATATTTTTTGAGCACCGTTTTTTCGAACGTCGCATTGTGGATGATTTTGATGATGGCGGGGTGCTCAAAAACCTGCGCCAGACCTGAAAAATTGACGCGCAGAGGATCGATGATGAACGAGCGATCGGCGCAACCGATTTGGATGAGGCAGAGCTCCTGATGGTAGAGCGTCGTCTCGACATCCAGGCCAATATAGGGCTGCTTGAGCATGATGTTGATCGCCTTGTTGAGTGCGGGTTCATTGTCGATATATGCCCATGGCAAGCGCGTGTGCATGATGCCCGGAATGACCGGAACATGTGGCGTTGGCGGAAATGCCGTATCGGTTTGGGGGGGGGGGGCTGGCACCGGCTGGGATTTGGGTTTTGAGAGCGCTTTGGTTTCGTGGGCTGCAGGCTGTTCGAATGACAGGAATTCGAATGGCAAATCGTCGATATGATGGCACTGATCTGTGACGACGACGGGCGGAAGGCCCTGATCAAAGACCTGGTGGAGCGCACACCAGAAATCGTCGAATAACTCGTCCTGCAGCGACGGTGGAATGAGAGGCATCATCCATCCCAGCATGTGATTTTGCAGATATTCGGCGCGTACCTGCTGTGGGAGTGCAGGCTTGTTTTTGCGCAATTCGTCCATTTGCGCGCACAGCGTCTCAAAGCGTTCGGCGGCTTTTTGGGTGTTGTGGTTTACTGCAATCCAGGAAATGCGCAGGCACAGGTTGCCAAAGGAAATCGTGAGTTTTGGTGCCAGCGATTTGAGCAGAAGGGCGACTGCTGCATTGGCTGCAGTTCCGGCGAATGTCCACCAGCAGGCAACACCGTCGGTCGTTTCGATAAAACGGTGGGCCGGTGCATTTGCGAATGCACTGCGCAGCTGTGACAGGGCGTCCAAAGCCGCAGCACTCAGAATCAGATGGTCGGGAAGCTGCGGATCGTAGATCAGACGCTCGATTTCGTGCGTTTGTTTCGGATTGCATATAAATGGCATGCAATCGAGCCATGCGGTAGGGGTGGGCGCAGTCTCCGGCCGGATGATGCTTTCATTGGTGAGCACATGATAGAAGTGGCGCTGCCAGCTTTCACCGGATAATGGAAATCGGGCGGTTGATCGCATGCGCAGAAATTCGCTGGTAATATAGGCACAGAACTGATGTCCCGGTGATTCACAGCGCGTCTCGTGTTTGTAATTAAAGAGCCCCCCGAGCACATCGATGTGCTGGACGCCGGGAAACAGCGATCGGCCTTTGGCGGTTGGAGCATAAGGTGCTGCTGAATCGATATAGCCTTGATTTATCCAGTATTTGAGCAGATTTTGCGCAAACTCGTGATTGTCCTGGTTTGGGAGACAAATCGATTCGTAACGCGTCAGCGCATCGAACAGGCTGTAGGCCATATAGCAGCGATGCAGCCATTTGGGGGGATTTGCCTGCAATTCGCATGAATTGATGCAGTTTGAAGCTGCGTACAAAAGCGAAAACAGGCTGGTCGTTACGATGGTTGCATGCGGCTTTTTATCCATCCATGAGGTCGCAAGCGAACGAATGTCGTCACATGGGCCGGGATCGATGCTCACGACGTGGTCGAATCTCCAGTCGTCGTGTAAAAATGCCCGCATCCCATCATTTACGCCAAACTGATAGCGTTCATTGGCGTGCGCCGTTTTTTCGGTATCGCGTCCATACACCGGAACATGAACGCTATGGGACCATTCCGAATATTTCATGCGGGTTTTGTCGAAGCGGCAGGAAACGAGCGAGTCGGATTTCTGGCAAATGGATTTGAAACCCGGGGAAAAACTGTAGGCTGCCGGATTGGGGACATATTCGACATCTATCGCAGAATCGAAGTCGGGACGCGGTATATCGATGATACTGATATCACCGTGCAAAGCCCGGACTAAAGACCAGTCGGGGGAATTGGCAAAAGCCCAGAAATATGTCACGCCTGCGCGCATGTTTGCCGGGATCTGTGCATAGAGCTGAAGCCACTGAATGAGCGCACAGTCGGAGAAATCGATGGGATGGAGCCAGACCAGAAACCGCCTGCAGCGCTGGATGATTGAGATAAAGCCGGCGCTGTTTTGCGACATTTTCTGCATCAGCATGAAGGGGGACATCACCTGAATGCATCGCGTCCAGTCGTTGGCTGCCGACAATTCCCGGAGCATGCGCTGCATGGATGCTGTGCGTATATCCCCAAGGGAGATCCACAGGATTAAGCCATCGCTGTCGCCAGTCATTCCGGCTTCGAGACCTTCGCGCAGCGATCGGTTCAACACGTATTGCGGCCCTTTCACGATGAAACTGTGTGGCTTTCGAAGCTGCTCGCTCAAATCTGCAGCCAGCGATGTACAACTGCTTTCAAAATCCATAGCGGTATTCAGGATGAAATCTATCGATTCTCGTGCATCCAAAGAATTCGGCGATTCTTCGGTGTCCGGCGTTATTTCTATAATGATTCCTGGTTTTGCCGCAATCCCAATTCGATAGATTTGATTCTGCTAAAAGAAAATACAGTATTTTTCTGTATGAATCTGATTCTGTTGGTAAAATTAAAATTTGACATTGGCACGCGATTGTCTAATATAGGTTTTGTTGTGGGTGGGTGTAGTGATTACACCTACATATAACCACGGCGTTTATTGTCATCTTATGATGAGGTGAAAATATGAGTCAGATAAGTACAGCAATTGCCAATGCGATGATAGCTTTTGTCGTGTTTGGTGGTCTGATTGCATTATCTGTGATGGTGCAGCGCAAGTTCGAGCACCGCTTTGACAGATAATCTGTCAGATTTGTAACAAAAAACGCACGATGTTCAGGAAGAATCGTGCTTCACATATAATTCAACCGGATATGTTAGTCAGCATATCCGGTTTTTTTGATCCCGGGCGCGTTTGGGGCGCACTCGATCGTGGGTTTTACCCATGGTTCTTCTATGTCGCAACTGAGGCGCTATTGGTTGCGCAGATAGATATCGATGATGGCGCTGTCTTCGGGAACGACAAGCATTTGTTCGACGATGTGTGTTTGACCGGAGGCCATGGTGACGATGCCGCGGGCATGATAAGTACCGGTTGGGAGGCTGATGTGCTGAGATGCAACGCCAAACTGAGACAGCGGCTGATTGATGGTCGTCGCCACTTTCTGATTCTGGTTATAAATCGTCAAATCGAGGTGTTTTGGGATATCGCCGGGATTCAGGTCATCGGTGATTTCGGTGCGCATGGTCAGATCGACAGACACTTTGCGGTAATTGCCCCAATACCATACAAAGGCGCAAACCATCAGGACAATGATGATGGGCTTGAGACTGCGTTTGAGGGTTTCACGTGTAAAGATTTTCATTTGACGTTGTGTCAGCGGGAAAATGAATGTGCTCTTCGGGGCGGCCTGCGGCCGTAAGCGTAAAATGGCCTGGCCTGTGTGCAGGAAATCTATAGAATCCGGCTTCTTTCTATCGGTTCGATATCATCGGGTTTTAACGATTTCCAGAGATTAAACTTGTTATTATCGTACAGCCAGGTATCGATGCGAATTCTCTGTTCCGAGATTGTATAGACATTAAACTTTCCGGCGCGATTTGGGGATTTGAATTTGCAGACGCTGCACGAACCGGCTTCGGCGATGATGATGTTTTTGAGGCGTTTAATCGAATAGTCGTGGTTATGACCGTGCACGATCATATTGACTTTCCCATCCAGGCAGACATCGATAAAATCGCTGGCATCTTCCAGTTTTCGCAGAGATTCTCCGGGGGATTGCAATATCTGGAAGAGGTGATGATGCAGGACGACAATTTTGGTACGGCTGGCAACTTCGGGGTGTGCGAGTGCTTTTTCGAGCAGGTCGAGCTGATGCGAACCGATTCGACCGGCGGCAACAAACCATGGACGTGGCTGTGCTGAATTCACACCGATAAAAGCGACATCCTTAACAATCTGGACGAACGGCCATATTTCATCGCCGCCGAAATCCAGATTTCCGGGGGGCGTGCGATACATATAGGTTTCAAATCGTTTTGCCTGTTCGCTTTCCCGCGTATAGAAATCGTGGTTTCCGGGCACGATTGTCATCTTTTCGTCAATAAAATAGCGGTTGAGCGCGATTCGTACCGAGTTGAATTCGGCGGGAAGTGCCAGATTGGTTAAATCTCCCGAGACGATCAGATGGGTACACCCCAGATCCTTAATTTTTTCTATTGCAGCCTGAGCCGTGATGGTGCTGTGTATTCTGGCTCGTCCGGCCAGCAGATTGATTCCGCCAGAAATGCGCTTATTCAGGAAATCCGTAAACTTGGCACCCTGTGTATCCAGCCAGTGGATATCACTGATATGACCGATTTTCATGCGAGGCTCCTCGTGGTAACGAAACGCGTTTTGGGATGGATTTTATTGCGGAACCTGATGGGTTGTCAAGATATGGCAAACAAAAGACCAGGACTACCGCATTTACTTTGGCTGTGTTTAACCAGTATGGATAGAGCGTTACCCTGATACGTGTGAGATACTGGCAAAGAGCGCCGGGCATCGAGTTGGCCAATGAGCACTCATGGATCATTGCTCATCGCTCATCGCTCACGGCCGCAAAGCAGAGAACCTTGCTTTTTCATATCCACGGTCATTAAACAGAGTTTTTTTATGCGGTAGCCCTGAGCAAAAGGCTGTATTTCCAAAAACGAAAAAAGCCCCGAAATTCGGGGCTTTTAAGTGTTCTGCGTTTGTCAGGTATTACAGACCGGAGACTTCCCAGCTGAGGAGACCCTGATCCTTCGGATCTTTACTATTTCCACTACGCTCGAAGAGCGGGCCAGGCTTCCAGGAACCGGCTTTATCGTCGGTAACCGAAACGAAGACCTGCATCTTTTCACGGAATGCAATGTGGCCATCGTCATTTTCGGTATTAGCGAGTTTGCAGCCACCGACTTCGAGGATGTCGAGTTTGGTGCCATTAACGATGGGCTCGGTCATTTCTACGATAATGTATCCACCTTCACCACCGAGTGAAACGAATGTGAATTCACCACCGTCATCTTTGTATTTGCATGTGGCATCACTGCCCAGGCCGGCATTGGTGTAGGAAGTGAATGCATCCGGATTTTTCAGGATTTTGGTAGGATCAGCTGCAACGTTCTTATTGTTTTCGATCTTTTCAATGAATTTTTCTGCATTGGGCTTGTAGTCAGCAACTCTTCCTGCATAGCCGGTTTTACCGTTTGAAGCATTGTAAATGACGACAGCATCGATATCTGCACCAGGATCTTTGCTTCTATCGGGAGTGCTCAAATCGTCGATGCGGACATAACGATAGACATTGGCTGCATCAGCTTTGGGTACGCAGGTATTGTCGGCACCACATGCTTCGCCATCTTCACAGGTTGCAGAGGTTTCGCATGCATTGGGTTTGACTGGGGCAACGCAGTAACCGTCATTGTCACGAATCTGGCCGGTTGTCGAACAATCTTCGGTACCCGAGCAAACATAGCTGCCATTGGGAACTTCAACGCAATAGGGCTTGGATGAGTCGCTGCATTGAGACTGACGGCAGTCTGTGGGCTGCTGATTGGCGACAACGCATGTACCTGTTGCGGTATCCCAAACTTTACCAGCCTCGCACTCTTCTTCGTCATCACCACAAGCAGTAAAACAAAGACCAGTAAGAGCCAGCGCACTCAGTGTCCAAATCAGTTTCTTCATATAAATTCCTCCAAAAAGGTGGTGCCCAAAGCCGGGCACAAACGAAAAACCGTAACCACACGGTAACTAAAACACAATCGATTCACCCCGTGGGGTGACAGTGTACTTTATAGCAAACTTTATGCCCTTTGTAAATAATCGACCGTTTATTTTGTTTGCGCAAGGCATGGCGCAAATCTTTGCAGGATGGGGCGAAAGGCCTACATGTGGTCAATGCGTGAAATATGCATGCGTCGTGATCGATTTGCCAGAGTCTGGAAAATGGATGGATAAATGGTTAGCCAGATGAGCATTGAGCTTTGAGCCTGCGGGGAAAGTCCGGCACCAAAATCACCAGGGCTACAGCAGTAGAATTTGGGATGGTGCTTTCTGAAAGGCCAGATGGCTTTAATAACAATAACCCCCGGTTGCGTAAGCTACCGGGGGGATAGTGGCGATTTTTTACTTTCACCCAACTTTTTTTTCAGCCCAGAGGGCTGGAAAAAAGTTGGGAAATGAAGGGGGGGGCGCTTTGATCCCCCGGTAGGCATTTCGTAGCAACCAGGGGCTATGGATATAGAACGCCGACGGCGTTCAATTTAAATTCTGTAGCCTCTCGAAATCATAAGCGTTTTAGCGGACATTATCAGATCGGGACAACAATCACAGATGCATCCTTATTTGTTGCAGTTTTGGATGTGTCTTCATCTTCGTCGTCGGAGGCTGGGGTTGTTTGGGTCACCACGACAAGTCCTTCATAGATGTTATCGGTGGATTTTTCAAAGGGAATGGCTTGTGCGACAGTGGATGTCGATTTTTTGAAATGTTTGAGATCCTCTTTGCATGAATCTGAAAAATCGGGATGATCGATCGCGATTTGTGCGGCGACGAGTATGTCGTTGCGGAAAGTGAGGACGATGCCGTCGTCGCTGCTGTGGTATTGCGTGGTATTCTCGAGACCGCCATTGGTGGCGGTGAAGCCGGCCAGATCGAGCTGGGAGACAGGAGTGCCGAGTTTATAGCCGAGCACGGATTCACCGGGGCGGATGCATTTCATCTGATACTGTGCGTTATCGATTTTGGATTTTTCGACTTCGTCGGCATAGAACCATCCGAAGATGCATCCGCAGAACAGCACGACGGCGACCAGGGTTTTCCATTCGGCAACGAGAAAATCATGCATTTTACAAAGTCCTCAGATATTTGACGGCGTGCGTGGCGGCGCGTGCGCCTTCATAAACAGCCTTGGCGACCTGGAGCATGCCGCCGGTGCAGTCACCGCATGCGTAGAGGCCCGGGAGCGTGGTGGCGTTATTATCGTCGGTGACGATGCGGACGCCATCGGTTTGTGCGCCAATTTTACGAGCGAAATCGGCGCTTCCGGCGATGCCGACGGCGACGAAGATGCCGGCGATCGGGAGAATGGCGTGATCGTCCAGTTCGACGGATTCGAGGGATTCTGTGCCATTGAGCCTGATGAGCGGCCGTGTTTCGACGTGGACATTTGATGGTAAATCGGTGAATTCAGCGGCTTTACCCATGGTAAAAATCGTGACGTTCCGGGAGGTGGCGGCGAGTGTGATGGCTTCGTGTTTTGCGTAATCGCCGGCACCGATGACGCCAACGTCTTTGCCGCGATAGAAGAAGGCGTCGCAGATTGCGCAATAGCTGACGCCGCGTCCTTCGAGTTCTTTGAGGCCATCGATTTTGGGTGCGATTCTGGCTGCACCGGTTGCCAGAACGATGACGTCGCCGGGATAACTGCCAGACTGAGTGACGGCGGTCATTTTATCTTCCCAGACCAGGCCGACGACTTCGTCCTGGATAAAGGTTACACCAAGTCGTTTTGCCTGTTCGATGCCGCGATTGAACAGGTCGGGTCCGGAGACGGGTTCGGGAAAGCCATAGAAGTTTTCGATTTTGTCGGTTTTGCCGAGCGCTCCCATGTCGCGGTAGACGACGGTGACGGGGAATCCGGCGCGGACGAGGTAGATGGCAGCGGAGATACCGGCGGGACCGGCACCGATAATGATGGCGTTGGGTTTCATGGAAATCCGTGGATGGGGCATATTGAAAATCAAAAAAATATGGTAGAGACGTTTCATGGAACGTCTCTACGACATATATCATGGAATTGCGTGATTCGTGCAAAAAAAGCGCGGCGTATCGCAGATAGCCGCGCTGCGTCGCGTATGCCGCGGCAGCGGCATAGCGGCGCAACAAAAAAAACATATAATACTTGACAATTTCGATGTGAACGCGTAAGTAGCTCGCGTTTTATTTGTGCCCAATTTTAGGGCACGGTTTAATGACTGCAAGCGCAGATACAATAAGAAGGTGAAAAATGGCAGTTAGTCTTCGACTTCAGAGACATGGTACGACACATCGTCCTTATTACAAACTGGTGGCTGCCGACAGTCGCGACGTCCGCGATGGTCGCTTCCTCGAAATACTGGGAACATACGATTCTGTAAGCAATCCTCACAAGATTAACTTTGACCTTGAACGTGTGAATTACTGGATTTCGAATGGTGCAATTGCCAGCGATACCGTCAAATCACTCATTGCCCAGGCCAAGAAATCATAGAGACCGGAACCCGGAATCTGACAGGAGAACTTATGAAAGAATTAATCGAGTGTGTCGCGAAAGCGCTGGTCGATTCCCCCGATGCAGTGAGCGTGAACGTGGTTCAGGGCGCGCAGCTGACCGTATTTGAGCTGAAAGTAGCCCCCGAGGATCTCGGTAAGGTGATCGGCAAGAGCGGTCGTACAGCAGAGGCGCTTCGCACGATTATTCATGCGGCATCCGTGAGACACGGCATGCGTTCCAGACTGGAGATCGTCGGCTAAAATCCGGCACTTCAGGCGGTGACTGAACACACCATCGTGCTTTCGGGCATTATGGTGTTTTTTTTATGTCAGGGTGCAGATGGACGACGCAGGAGAGATGATTCGGGTCGGCGTAGTCGGGCGGGCGCATGGGATTCGCGGAGCCATAAGAGTGTTTATGGATGATGCGAACAGCGGCAGCCTGCTGCGCGTGAAGACCGTCTGTCTTGGTGACGGGAAGAAACCATACGAAGTTCAGCATGCGACGCGCTGCGGCCGGTTTGTGGCTCTCGAACTGGAGGGTGTGACAGACAGGGACGAGGCGTTTAAACTGACGGGTCAGACCGTTTGGATACGTCGCAATCAGCTGGCCAAATTGCGCAATGCCTATTATGTGTGCGATTTGATTGGGCTGATGATTCGCGATGAAAGCGGCCGGGAATGGGGCAGGATTGATGCGGTGATGCCGAGTGGTGCGCACGATTTGCTCGAATATGTCCGGTCGGACGGGAACAAAGGTATGGTGCCGTTTGTAGCGGCGCATGTTGGAAAAGTCGATTTTGAAGCGGGTACGGTGGATGTCGATGGCGCATGGATGGCCGAGCTGGACGCCATCTATGGAGAAACGTGATGGGACATTTCTGTTTCGTGACGCTGTTTGGAAGTTATTTCGAGACGGCGATGCACAGCTCAATTATTGGCCGTGCGGTTGAACGGGGCAGAATTACCTACGACATCGTGCAAATAAGGGATTTTGCGCCCGACAAATACCGGCGGGTGGACGATGCGCCATACGGCGGCGGAGCGGGTCAGGTGATGAAACCGGAACCCCTCGTGTCTGCGATCGAATCGGCGAAAGAGAAATGCGGCGGCGGCCATGTGGTGCTGATGAGCCCCCAGGGGCAGGTGTTTGACCAGGCCGCAGCGCAGCGTTTGAGCAGGCTGGATAAGCCCATCATTTTGGTGTGCGGGCATTACGAGGGTATTGATGAACGCGTTCGCGCGTTTGTCGATGAAGAAATTTCGCTGGGCAGTTTCGTGCTGACCGGCGGAGAGCTTGGCGCTTTGGTCGTTTCGGACGCCGTGAGCCGGTTGTGGCCCGGGGTGCTCGGAAATGACGATTCCTCGGCTGATGAGAGTTTCTCGGATGGCTGGCTGGAATACCCGCAATATACCAGACCCGCAGAATTTCGCGGCATGCGCGTGCCCGAGGTCCTGCTGAATGGCAATCATGGCGAAATCGCCAAATGGCGCCGGTGTGAATCGGTTCGCAGAACTCAGCAGCGACGCCCGGATTTGTTCGTAAAAAATCGCGATACGCTCACGCAGCAGGATCGCATCTGGCTGGGGTGGGAAGCACCTCCAAAAAAGAAAAAACGCCGCAAACCAGCCGTCATCACCACTGAATCGGAGCTTTCCGATGCACGTGATGGTGAAAAAAATCACGAAACCCAAAATAACAATTGACAAATATCCGCTATCGGTGCAAAAGACCTCCCCGCGGATAATTTCGCTTTTTTCATGGAGATAGATCATGACCAGTCCAATTATTGCAGCAATCGAAAAGAAACAGATGCGTACAGATCTTCCCGACTTCCGCGTGGGAGATACGGTTCGCGTGCATGTGAATATTAAAGAAGGCGACAAGGAACGTATTCAGGTTTATGAAGGCGTTGTGATTCGCCGCAGCGGTGGTGGTGTTCGCGAAACATTCACCGTCCGCAAGATCTCCTATGGCGTCGGCGTCGAGCGTACGTTCCCCGTTCACAGCCCGAAACTCGCCAAGATCGAAGTTGCCGTTCTCGGTAATGTTCGTCGCGCCAAACTGTATTTCCTGCGCGAACTGCGCGGCAAAGCCGCCCGTATCAAGAGCGTCCGTACCCGCAAGGCATTTGGTGCTCTGCTCAACAGCGAAGCCGAATCGGCAGAATAATTCTGCAGCTTTCGATGGTTTTGTTGGCACCGGTGGATTTCCACCGGTGCTT
>CAMKRB010000026.1 GCA_946415045.1 uncultured Myxococcales bacterium | reverse complement strand
ATCGCTCAAAAGTGCACATGCCCTCAGGAACCGGCCGCTCTGCCTGCACAACCAGATGCTGCTCTGCACCTATCACATCCGGAATGCGTCGCCCGAAAACAGCACAGCAACAGCACAAAAGCTCTTTGCACATCTCAGGCATTCGGCTGAAAAATATCCCCTGTTCATGTGCGAATTTCTGCCACTGCAAGCCAGGTATCTCATGCATCACCACCAGATTTCCGAGGCGCGGCGTGTACTCGTCGAGCTGCAGAACATTTTGCATGGATTGGGTTTTGAAAAAGCCTGTGATAAGGTACAATTGCAAATTGACCGGCTGGATATGGCGTAAGCCCGTGCGGCAAAGCGCCTTTGAAAGCCAGTGATAGTGGAACAAAGCCAGCATTAAAGGTGATTTATCCATGTATTCCCAAGCCGCAACAGATCCCATGACAGGCACACTGTTTGATGACCGGTATCTGATCGACCGCCTGATTGCACGCGGTGGCATGGGAAACATTTATAAAGCGCACGACACCAAACGCGGACACATCGTGGCCGTAAAAATGCTGCGTTCCGAATTCGACGACGACGCAGTGGTTTTAAAGCGGTTTCTGCGCGAAGCACATGCCGTTCAGAATCTCCACCACCCCAACATCTGCCAGCTTTACGACATCGGTTGTACCCGTGACAAAATCCATTACTTTACAATGGAATTTCTCGAGGGAGATCCGCTGGATAAGGTGCTGCGCGAAAAACGCATGCTGCAGCCCGAAATCGCACTGAAATATATCATGGATATTGCGGCAGCCCTGTGTGATGCGCACAATCACAACATCATTCACCGCGATTTAAAACCTGCAAATATCTTTATCGTGCACGATGCAGATGGCAAAGAAACCGCTAAATTGCTAGACTTTGGTGTCGCAAAACTGCAGGAAGAGATGTCGGATCCCGGCCAGAAGCTCACAAATGCCGGATCCACACTGGGCACGCCATTTTACATGGCTCCCGAACAGATTCAGGGATTCGAAGTCGACGGACGCGCAGACGTCTATAGTCTCGGCATCATATTGTGGGAATGTTTGTTTGGTGCCCCGCCATTTCTTGGCAAAAATATCATCGAGATCTTCAGTGCAGCCGTACATCAGAAACTGCCCAAACTGACGCGCGCCTATCGCGCCAGTCGCAAATGGCGCAGCATTTATGCGGTTCTGGATAAAGCGCTAAAAAAAGAACCCAAAAATCGCTACGACTCGATGCAGTCTTTTCTGCGTGCACTCGAACAGGTTCACCAGGCCATTGTTCCCGGCCAGTCAAACCACGACGCCACCCAGACCTCCTCTCTGTCCCTGCTCGCCATCATCCACACCATCTCCCCGCTCAAACTCATCCTGGTTGGATCGATCGCCATTCTCACCATCGGTGCCATCGTTTCGACCATCTGTCTGATGATCCCAAGTCATGTCGAAATTCCACAGACACGCTATGGAATCTATAAATTCTTTTCGGATGTTCCGGCCGAAATTCGAATTGACGACGAATATCTGGGCACAACACCGTATCGTGGCGAACTCTACAATGTGCCGCCATTCAAAGTTACATTCCGCAGCGAAGACGATAAAACCTATACATTCGATGTCGACAATTATCCCGAAGATGTTGCCGGATTTGCCGTGAGTTTCTCGAAATCCAGGGCCGTTCGCCCGATGGTATTCGCCGAAACAACCCCGGAAGGTGCCGATATCTATGTGAACGATCATCTCTATCCGCTCAAGACACCGTGCCAGATTGCAGTTCCGACATCAGGACAGACCAGACTCACATTCAAACTCAAAGACTATCTCAACGAAAATATTCTTGTTCTCCCCAATAACGGAGAGCTCAAAATCCACACCAATCTTTATCCGCGTGAAACACAGCCCTAACCCATCCAATCGAATCAAATGATGAAAAGAATTCTAACCATTATTGCGCTGCTGAGCCTGGTATCGGCATGCGGAAAGAACAATTCGGATGCCCAGAAACAGGATGCATTCAATGCGCGCGTCCAATCAGCACCGGAATTTTCAGAAATTGACAGCGATCTCGACCAGCTCGAAAGCGAAACCACAGAACTCGAAAAAAAGTACAACGAGGTTCAGGGGCACGTTCTGGAAACCGCAAAGTTCTCCACCAATGACTCGCTCACTGCCTCGCAAATCGTCATCTACGTGAATGAAAACAACGTGCTCATCATGAACGACAAAGCGATGTCCAAAAATGACTTTCTAAACTTTCTGGACAAGCATCTGCCGGCACTCTGCAATCCCACGCCACGCCTGTCGATACATAACAAAGCCGACTACGATACAGCCGCCTGGATACTCGAAGCCATCTATTCACATGGATGCACCAATGTCGATATCGAATAGTTTTCCGGCAGCACATCTGTATGCTTAAGGTGGCTGGAGTACTATAAAGCTATAAGCTAAAAGCCGTGAAGCAAACGGCTTTGCATTTTCATATCCGCGAGCGTTAAACAGACAAAAAAAACGCACCCCGAAGGGTGCGCGAATATTTAGGCAGGGAAACAGGATGAATGTGTTTCCCTGATAAAAAAGATAGAATTATTTTTTGGATTTCTTAGCGGCTTTCTTGTCGGCTTTCTTGTCGGCTTTTGCGTCTTTTTTGTCTTTGTCAACGCCATTGATGACGTCTTTGAGCTTGGGAGCGGGTTTGAAACCAACCGTCTTGGAGGCTTTAATTTTGATTGGTTCATTTGTACGAGGATTACGGCCTTCGCGAGCTGCACGATTCTTGACGGTGAAGGTACCAAAACCAGGATATGAGAAACGTTCACTGGTCGTGATGGCTTCGGTCAGTGCGGCAAAAACAGCATCGACGACTTCGCCGGTCTGTTTTTTTGTCAGGTTGGCAACTTTTGAAGAAACATTGTTAAGCAGTTCAGCTTTCGTCATAGTTTGAAATCTCCAGAAAAAAGGGAGTTTTTTCGACAACAAGCACACATGCGCTTGCAAACAAGCCACTTTTAAGATTCTAAACTCAATCTGTCAACTAAATAGTAATCGGAAAGCCGCTAAACTGTTGATTTTTTTCCTCCCCCCCTCCGTCAGCGCCTTGAAATTCCGTTACAGCACACGCCTAACACATTGATTTTGTAGACATTTTGTTAATTACAGCATTTTATTGGCACCTCAACCATTCCAATCATTTTTTCTTAAAAAAAGTGAGGGGGACGTCTCCCCCTGCGCGTCTATTTGCTGCGCAAATACGCCGCTACCCCCTCAAATCACAGAAACTGAACACGCCTAAAACTCCATTATCTATAGATTTCATCATGGTTTCCGATTTATTCGCACCATCATTCTGTCGATCACAAAACAAATTCCGGACACTGCAAGTCCAACAAACAATGGCTCCAACCCAAGCAAATACCGGCCAGACAGCCACTTCGTCACATACCAGACGAAGGTGCTCACGCTGCCGCCAATCATGACCATCACCGCCCCTTTTTCCGACATCCGGAGCCGCGGATAATAGGACGAAAGTATTGGAATCAACAGAGATGCAGCCGAAATGGATCCAAACATTTTCCATATCTGCACGACAGATCCCGATGCCATTGCAATGCACGATGCAGCAAATGCCCCCACAATTAGCCCGATGCGCGTTTTTTGTTTTGTTCGGCTATCCTCTGTACCCTTCCATAAATCGCGCCCAAATGTCGTCGCCGTCGTAAACAGATTTGAATCGAGCGTCGATAATACCGTCGCAAACAGTCCCGTAAAGAAAATGCCTGTCAAACCAATCGGAAGCACGTGTTTTGCCAGTTCCGGAAACGCATAAAGCGCATTTGATAAATCGGGAATCAATGCGCGAGCATAAAGCCCGCAAAGCGTCGTCATCGCATCAAAACACAACCAGCAAAAAACACTGATGAGCAGGCCGTTTCGTGCAATTTGGGGTGTTTTGGCTGCAAAACAGCGCTGGAAAAAATTGGGTTCTGCAAGCGTCGACAACGCAATCACATACCACACCAGAATGCTGCCGATGGATTGCCCGCCGGTTGCTGAAAAATGCTGTGGCGGCAGCTGTTCCAATGGTGAAAGGCCATACGTCATCAGCAAAAAGGCCGACAAAAGCACGAATCCCCCAAACATCAATGCAATCTGCAATGCATCTGTTCTCACAACTGCGCGGAATCCCCCTCGCCATAAATAGACGACCACAAAAACAGCAGATGCAACGATACCCGCAGTTTCTCCAACGCCAAATACCTGCGCCCCAAGTATCCCCATGATCAGCATATAGGCACCGGGTATCGTCGTCAGAAAGATCAAGACCGCCGCAATTTTTCCCGCACGATTTCCATAAGTTTTTTCAAACCTGTGCGGAATCGACAAGGATTCCCCCTGCCGCGCACGCCTGCTCAGCAAAAGCGCAAACAATACCGCTCCGGCATAATAGGGAACCCCAAAAACAAGCCAGTTCGAAATCCCATATAAATAGGTATATTCACCGACCCCAAGTATCCCGCCATACCACGTCGATACCGTCGTCGCGACAAATGCAGGAAGCGTCAGCATGCGTCCGCCAAGCAGATACTGTTCACCACTCCCAGACGCGGCTTTCTGCCTCAGTCCCTGCCAAAGCATCAGTCCCAGAAAGACAACGACAATTCCTGTATCTATTGAATGCATTTCTGTATCACCCTGTGCAAATGTGTAGTTTTAATGCATACATGGTGCGACAGAATAAAGCATAAACCGTCATTTCGTAAACCGTAATTATTGATATAAAATTTTTCAAAGCGTAGAATCTGTGCGGTTTGCTTTGAGGGATTTTAGTTCCTGTGGGAAACCATTGGATACACAATGACATCATTAACTCATCTGGTGAGGAGTAGGCATGGCTGGTCTGACACTGAAAAACATTATCAAACGTTATGGCAATGCAGAGCCGACGTTAAAAGGGATTAACCTTGAGATTCGCGACGGTGAATTTCTGGTACTGGTCGGTCCGAGTGGTTGTGGCAAATCGACATTGCTGCGTTCCATCGCCGGTCTCGAATCCATTACAAGTGGTGATCTTTACATCGGCGACACCCGTGTCAACGATGTGCATCCCAAAGACCGCGATATCGCAATGGTTTTCCAAAGCTATGCGCTCTATCCGCACATGACGATTCGCCGCAACATGGCATTTGGTCTCGAAGTGCGCAAAATGCCCAAAGATGAGATCGATCGTCTCGTCGCCGAAGCCAGCCAGATGCTTGGGTTGGACGAATACCTCGACAAACTCCCCAAAATGCTCTCAGGTGGACAGCGCCAGCGTGTTGCGATGGGCCGGGCGATTGTCCGAAGACCCAAAGTCTTTTTGTTCGACGAGCCGCTGTCAAATCTCGACGCCGCACTGCGTACACAAATGCGCGTTGAAATCCGCCGTCTGCACAAAAAACTCAAGACCACGATCATCTACGTCACCCACGATCAGGTCGAAGCCATGACGCTCGCCGATCGCATCGCCGTTTTGAGCGGCCGCGATAAAGAATACGGCACCAAAAATGCCGGTTATCTGCAGCAGGTCGGCACACCGCTGGAACTCTTCCAGCGCCCCGTCAATAAATTCGTCGCCGGTTTCATCGGCAGCCCATCCATGAATTTCCTCGATGCCAAAATCGAAGTACGAAACGGCAAAAAATGCGTCGCACTCGAAGGCTGGGACGCCATCGATCTCACGCAGGAATGCGCCGATGCGGTGAAAGAAGGTCAGGAACTCTGCCTCGGCATTCGTCCGCAGGATGTCATCCTTGCTGATGCCTCCCATCCCGCCAATATGCACGTCAAAGTCGACGTCATCGAAACCCTCGGCTGGGAATGCCACGTCCACTTCAAATACGGCGCCAATCAGTTCCTCGCCGTTATCGAGTCACAGAAACTGGCAGATATCAAAGAAGAACAGGAAGTCGGCCTCTACGTTGCGCCCGAAGTCGTTCATCTCTTCAATCACGACGAACACGGTACTGCAATCGCACACGGCGGTGGGATAAAAGCCGCTAAACCTGCTTCGTCCGAAGGCGATCCGCATTTCACCGCACTTAACGAAGTCATTGCCTCCGTTAACGAAGAAGTTTCAGACGCAAAATGATCTTTGAGGAGTGACCGATATGCATCTGAAAAATACCTTTTTACAACAGGGACACAGAATCGCTGCAATGCTGTTCTGTTTTGTCTCCTTGTTCTGTATGTTTCCCCTGGCAGCCAGCGCCCAGGATATCGAGCTCAGCCTGTGGCACGCCTATCGTGGCGACGAAGCCAAAGCACTTCAAAGCGTTGCCGATGATTTCAATGCCGCAAACGCGGGATCTGTTCATGTGACACTGCTGCAGGTGCCCGACGAAACCTTTGCAAACAAAGTATTCACCGGTGTTCCCCAGGGCAGCGGTCCAGACGCATTTATCACGGCGCACGATGTCATCGGTAACTGGGCCGATAACAAAATCATCGCGGATATCACGCCGTATATTAACGAAAGCGATCTCGGCGTATATCATGAGACAACTGTAAAAGCCCTCAGATACAAGCCCAACACCAAAAATCCCGCAGACGCCAAAGAAGGCATCTATGCGCTTCCACTGGCTTACAAAAGCGCCGTTCTTTTCTACAACAAAGATACCGTCAAAAATCCCCCCAAAACCACAGACGAGCTGTTGCAATATCTCGAAAAGAATACCGTGATGACCTGCGACAAAGCCGATACCAACTGCAAACCGCATTTCGGCCTCGTCTATGAAAACACCAATCTGTTCTTCCACAGCGTCTGGCTCAATGGTTTCGGCGGTTCACTTTTCGACGAAAACGGCCAGATTCAGCTCAAAAACGAAGGCAATGCCCAATCCATCGAATTTGCCAAAAAGCTCAATCAATATATCCCCAGCGGCATCGATGGCGCACGCATCAAAACCCTCTTCAATGACGGCAATGCCGATATGGTCATCAACGGCCCGTGGTTCATGGCCGAACTGCCCGAACAAAACGGCGGCCCCGGACTGCATTACGGCGTCGTGACACTCCCGCAGATCACCGAACCAGGCGCACCTGCCAATGCCTACGGTACACCCTATGTGACCGCTGAAGGCATCTACATGGCCCGCGATACAAAATCCAGTATTGCTCTGGCCAAAATGAAAGAAACCGATCCCAAATATCCTGCCGCCAAAGCCGCCGAAGATGCACGCCGCGCAGCCACCATCAAACTCATGAAATACATCGCCTCAGATGGTGCCTATAAACGCATGATCGAAGGCAAGCAGATGGTCGCCTTCAAAGCCGCATACGATCAGCTCAAAGCTGACAATTCCCCCGAAACCGCCTTTGTTAAGGAAGTCGCCCCGGTTTTCCTCGCTCAGCTCGATCACGCACAGCCCTCCAGCAACCGCCCCGAAATGGGCTCACTCTGGGCTTCGATGCAGCAGGCACTCCAGAAATCCCTCTTCGGCGGTCCCTCCGGTGAAACCCCCTACCTCCTTTTTCTTCTCCTCTCCCTAATCGTCGCCGGTTTCGTCTTCCTCGCCAAAGCCACAAACCCCAGCGTCACAACCCCCCAAAAACATATGATGCACATCGGCGGCACCATTGTCTCATTTGTGCTCGCCGTCCCCGTCTTCATGTGGCTCAAAAGCGTTCAGGGAAATAACAAAAATATCAACGTCATGGATGCGCTGGCCGAAGCTCAGAGCCGTGTCTCTATGCTCAAGCCACCCGCAGTCGAAGAAGGTAATCCCTGGGTTCTCATCACCATTATCTTCGGCATTATCGCCATCCTCTGCATCCTCGGCATCCGCGCCTACAAAAAACACAAAGCCGCAAACATCGAATACACCGACAACAAAACCGCTGCCGCATTCGTTGCACCCGCAATTATCGGCATGATCGTCCTCGTTTTCCTGCCCTTCATCATCGGTGCATTCCTGTCCTTCTTTGCTTACGAAAACGGCGAATTCACCTACGTCGGGCTCCAGAATTTCGCTCGCCTCTTCTCTTCCGACCAGGCTTCCTTCCTCGATTCCATGTCGATCTATTTCACGTTCGTCGTCACCGTCCTGTGGACCATGACAAACGTCGCCCTCCATGTCGGCATCGGTATGTGCCTCGCCCTGCTGCTCCGTGAACCCTGGCTCAAACTCAAGGGCGTCTACCGCGTTCTCCTCATCGTCCCATGGGCCATGCCAAACTACATCACCGCCTTGATCTGGCGCGGTATGTTCGATCACAACTTCGGTGCCATCAACGGACTGCTCGAAACCCTCGGGCTCGACCGCGTCGAATGGTACAACGAATTCCTCACCTCTTTCGCTGCCAACCTCACAACCAACACATGGCTCGGATTCCCGTTCATGATGGTCGTCACACTCGGCGCACTCCAGGCAATTCCACGCGATCTCGAAGATGCCGCTGCTGTCGATGGCGCAAGCGCATGGCAGCGTTTCCGTCACGTCACTTTCCCATTGCTCAAACCCGCTCTCATGCCCTCTGTCGTTCTCGGCTCCATCTGGACTTTCAATGCTTTCAACATCATTTACCTCGTCAGCAAAGGTTCGCCTGATGGCTCCACCGAAATTCTCGTCTCCGAAGCATACAAATGGGCCTTCGAACGCCAGTATCAGTACGGATACGCAGCCGCCTACGCGATGGTCGTCTTCGTCATCCTCGTGCTCTACTCAAAACTCACACAATTCGTGCTCAACGATAACACCGTGGAGGCAAAATAATGGCGAAGAAACAAGAATGGGTCGAAGACTCCGTCGGCCTCAACAAGCGTGACCGCATCATCAAACAGATTGCATACAATCTCATCCTGATCCTCGTCTGTATCGCCGTGCTCTACCCGGTTGTCTGGGTCGTTAAAATGGCCCTCACCCCCAACGAGCTCGCCGGAATCGGCGGCGACACATCACAGATTCAGTTTACCCTCGACAACTTTAAACACGTCGTTCTCAACCAGAATCAAAATGGCGACTATCTCTTCTTCCACCAGCTCGCCAATTCCGTCATCGTTTCAGCCATTACCACACTCATCGGCGTATTGCTCGCATGCACAGCCGCCTACGGTTTCGCGCGCCTCAACTTCATCGGCCGCCAGATGGGACTCCAGGCCTTCCTCGTCACACAGATGTTCCCCGGCGTCGTCATGATGATCCCACTCTACATCATCCTCGGAAAACTCGGCCTCACCGATAACGTCCTCGGCCTCGTCCTCGTCTACAGCGTTTCCGCGCTTCCATTCTGCGTCTGGAACCTCAAGGGCTATTTCGACACCATCCCCAAGGAACTCGAAGAAGCCGCCATCGTCGACGGCGCATCGCGTGCTAAAATCTTCGTGACCATCGTCCTGCCGCTCGCCCGCCCCGCCATCGCCATCACCGCACTCTTCAGCTTCATGACCGCATGGAACGAGTTCATCCTCGCCGCCACATTCATGAACAACGAAATCAACTACACACTGCCTGTCGCCCTCAAACAATATGTCGGTGCACAGTCCGTCGAATACGGCTATTTCGCTGCAGGTGCAATTCTCGTCTCCATCCCAATCATGGCCCTCTTCTTCGCGCTCCAGAAACATCTGGTCGGTGGCCTCACCGCCGGTGGCGTCAAGGGATGATATTTATATTTATTATGGGAGACGCGCAGACCGCGCGTCTCTGCTCGCTTTGAGACGTTCCACGGAACGTCTACAGCTCGCTGCGCGGCTATCCCTGCGGGATACGCCGCGCTTTTTATTGGGAATGTTTTAAACGCTCGCTTTGAGACGTTCCACGGAACGTCTCTACAGCTCGCTGCGCGGCTATCCCTGCGGGATACGCCGCGTTCTTTCTATCATCACAATTATCATGCCCGCTTCGGCCACATTGAATCGCCCCAAAGCGAGCATACGCAGCTACAACCTTTCCAGCATATCAAAATCGATTTCGGGCGCAGGATTGCCCGATTTCTGGCGGGTAAATGTATCTCCGGGGTTCGTGCTGCCTACAAAGAATCCGCAGTTTTTCAAAATAAACATGCTGCCGCTTGAAGACCCCTCCCTATCGACGCGATAGCCTTTGGTTCCCGCTGTATCTGCTGTCAGTTCGGCCTCCGTCACTTCTATCCAGCGACCATCTTTCGTGCGCATCCACGGGTTCGTAAAATGCACCTCCCGTGAATAGATGCTCGACGCGGGATTGTAATTCTCAAGAAATGAGTGCGCGCCTTTGTACCACGTGTTCGTTTTGGGACGACGGAACGACGCAAGAAGATGCCAGTTGCCATTCTCATCACCGAAATACCCGGTATAATCTGTCGCACCATTCCCCGTGGGTTTCACATGAACCAGCGTTCTGTAAGTCTTTTCAGTCTTCCAGGGATAGCTGTAAAAACTCTGCAATCCCGACCCTTCATTGCCAAAAGGCTGAGGTTCCACCCCATCCCCCTTGCGCAGCGTCGTCACCCGATAATCCGCCGGAATCTGATTGGGATCGTCGGTGCTGTATGCACTCCATACCGAGAACAGCACACTTCGTTCGGTCGCGGAATTGGCCTGAATGCCCATGTATCCTTCGCTGAATCCGGTGAGCATGAAATACGAATTGATGATATCCGACCCATCGGGCACGACGACTTCGTTATAAAACCACTCGATATCTTCGTCGGGCATGGTGTAGCCCATGTGTACCGATGGTCCGCGGCGATTCCAATAGGCATCATTGACGATCGCCTTTGGCGTGCATGCAGGCATCTGAGATGCCACATCACCACCAACAAAGAAATTGCCAAACCGCGCAAATTCACTGTTTGCGGGCGTTATTGAGGTAGCCCTGACATCAATCCTGACATAGCCGGGTTCCTGCACATCCCATGTACCCACCTCATAAACTTTGGTGCTGGTTGAATCGACCGTTATTTCATGCGATTCACCACGATAGGTAAATTCCAGCCGTCCCTCGGTTGTGCCATTGTAAAGACTGGCCTCGACAAACACCTTCATCTTGCCGGTTTGTTTGGGGGCAAAAAAGAACGAAAGTACCTCTTTGGGATTCTTCCACGATACAAATTTGGTTGGGATATCGGGATAATCCCAGATGATATCTCCTGCATGTTCAATGATATCATCATCGTTTTCCATCTTTGTGACAAACACATTGCCGGCGAATGGGATTTCGAGCGTACACACCGTTCCCTGAAGCACATAATCCCCCTTGCATTCGCTCGCCACACACGTGTTATTTGTGCATTGTCCCGATTTCCAGCCGGGCACATCGGTACAATCAGCGGCATCCTGGCATTCCACGCAAACCGCATCTTTGCATCCGTGCGGACAAACCGTGGTCTCGGCAAATATAAAGTCGCTCTGGCAAGTCTGGATATTGCCGGCATCGTTGCAGCTCAGGTTGCCGATTTCAGTACACTGTTTGCATTTATCATTCGCACAGCCCAAAGGACATGGCTGTGTCAGGAGCGTATAATCGCTTTGGCACACGCGCAGATTACCCGCATCATCACACGATTGTTCATCGACAGCCGCGCATTCCTTACATCTGTTATCTGTGCAGCCAAGAACGCAGGTCTGTTCGAATTCCCAATTTTCGTGGCACACCATCAAATCATCGCCTTTGCACAAATGGTCGCCGTCCAAATCACAGGCGTTTGAACATGCACCACCCACGCATTTGTAATCGCAGGTCTCGTATTCTTCCCAATGCTCGTCGTGGCAAATCACGACATTCCGTCCCAGCTTGCCATCTTCGCCGTCACATCGCAGATCGCCTTCTTTGCACAAAGGATTACACGCATTTTTCTCAGCATCACAGCCACTGCGGCATCTGTCGTGTTCGCTCCAGTCGCCATCATTGCAAATCATCAGCGCATAACCATCTTCACCGCATTTCAGTGCGCCATCTTTGCATTTCTGATCATCCATGCACCCCGACTGATCGCATCCGGTCGTGCAGGTTTCATCGACTTGCCATGAATGATTTCTGCAAACCGAATACACGTTATCGACGCATCTGGTATCGCCGTCCTGACATGGTTTTTCCCGCACAAGACAAGTTCCGGATGCCGAATCGCAGCCATCCTCGCAGTTTTCAGTTTTCCATATTCCCCCATCGACACACGTGGCCGAAGTGGATGCATCCATGCACTGGTGCTGCCCCTCCATACAAGTTGTTACTTTGCCAGCAGAATCGGATTCACAGCCAGCCAGCACGACTGCGAACAAAACCATCAGACTGCAGATTGTTTTTTTCTTCATACCCAATCCTTGTAGATACAAAACCCACGAAAAACAATTCAGTTTGTTTAATGCCAACATCCTAAAAGTTCAATAGGCAAGGGAAGCATCTGACGAGCTGGTGTATTTACTTTTGGCATGATTTTGTTCAAGCCCGTTAGGGCTTGAATATCAATAGCCCCCGGCAACGCCGGGGGATGGTGGATGCCCCCTAAAGAGGAACGCCGTAAGCGTTCAATATTGCTCTATGGATTAAGAACCATGTGGGACGCGCAGATATCGCCACAAATGGCGCGGCGTATCGCAGATAGCCGCGCCAGCGAGCCGTAGGGGCGACAAAGTCGCCCCAAGGCGAGTAAAAACATTACACAGAAGACACCACAGCAAAGTGATACAAATCACTATACATTTCAGTGACAAATCGGGTAAATGTGCGCGGGAGTGCCAGCAATCCGCCGGCCCGTTGGAGCATTATGAAAAACATCAGAAACTTTTGCATTATCGCACATATCGATCACGGCAAATCGACACTTGCCGACCGAATCATTCAGAAAACGCTGGGCGTGCCTGACCGCGAATTCCGCGATCAGATGCTCGACACCATGGATCTTGAGCGCGAACGCGGCATCACGATTAAAAGCCAGACTGTATGCCTTCCATACAAAAACAAAAACGGCGAAGAGATGGTCTTTAACCTCATTGACACACCGGGCCACGTCGATTTCAGCTATGAAGTCTCGCGGTCGCTGGCATCGTGTGAAGGCGCATTGCTGCTCGTCGACGCCAGCCAGGGCGTTGAAGCGCAGACCGTAGCCAACCTCTATATGGCGATGGAACACAACCTCACCATTATTCCTGTGATCAACAAGATCGATTTGCCCGCAGCCGATATCGACATGTGCAACGAACAAATCGAAGAAGAGCTTGGCCTGGATCCGCTCGACGCGCTGCATGCGAGCGCCAAAGCCGGTCTGGGTATCGACGAAGTCCTCGCAGCCGTTGCAGACCGCATTCCCGCGCCCACGGGAGACCGTGACAAAC
Organism: uncultured Myxococcales bacterium; assembly: GCA_946415045.1. Lineage (GTDB taxonomy): Bacteria > Myxococcota_A > Bradymonadia > UBA4248 > UBA4248 > UBA4248. Next base: position 4,956 of record CAMKRB010000026.1, on the reverse strand, counting down.
CTTTGCAGGCGCTCATTTTCGACTCGCTGTACGATTCCTATCGCGGCGTTATTATTTATGTGCGCGTATTTGAAGGCACCGTAAAGGTCGGCGACCGCATCCGCCTGATGTCGACCGGAGCCGTCTACAAGATCGAAGAGCTCGGCGTCATGCAGCTCAAGCAGGTACCGCGCAAATCGCTGTCCGCCGGCGAGGTCGGCTATATCATCACCGGAATGAAGACGATTTCCGAAGCGCGTGTCGGCGATACCATCACGACCGAAGAAAACGGATGTGACGCGCCTCTGGCGGGATTCAAAGATGTCAAACCGGTCGTATTCAGCTCCATCTATCCGCTCAGCACCGATGATTTTCCCGAACTCGCGGATTCGATGGAAAGACTCAAGCTCAACGACGCCTCGCTCGTTTATACGCGCGATTCATCCACCATTCTGGGACAGGGATTCCGATGCGGATTCCTGGGGCTGCTTCACCTCGAAATCACCGAGGAACGCCTCGAACGCGAATACGACCAGAGCATCATTCTGACCGCTCCAAGCGTCGAGTATAAGGTCTATCTCAAGTCCGGCGAAGTGCTCGAAATCGACAATCCCATCTATTATCCCGATCCGTCATGCATCGACAGGGCCGAAGAACCCTATATCCGCGCCAGCTTTATCATTCCAAAGGATTACGTCGGGCCGGTCATCAATCTGTGCATTTCGAGACGTGGTATTCAGTCCAATATGCACTACCTCGATTCACGCCGCATTGAGCTCGTTTTCGAACTGCCGCTCAGCGAAATATTGTTTGATTTCTACGACAGACTCAAAACGATATCGAAAGGTTATGCCTCGTTCGATTATGAGTTTCTGGAATACCGGCAGACCAAACTCGTCAAACTCACGATACTGGTCAATCACGAGCAGGTCGATGCGCTCAGCGTACTCGTTCACGAAGACCGGGCCGTCGAGCGAGCGAGGATTATTTGCAAAAAACTGAGTGAAACCATTGCCCGGCATCAGTTCAAGATACCAATTCAGGGGGCTATCGGTGGTAAGATTATTGCGCGCGAAACCGTCAATCCGGTGCGCAAAGATGTTCTTGCCAAATGTTATGGCGGCGATATCACGCGAAAGCGCAAATTGCTCGAAAAGCAGAAAGCCGGTAAAAAGCGCATGATGCAGATTGGCGAAGTCGAAATTCCGCAAAAAGCATTTCTCGCCGTGCTCAAGAATGATGATGAGGACAATTAGGCTGAATATGACCATCGATCCCCACATTTTCAGAGCATACGATATCCGCGGCGATGTGCGCACGCAGCTCACACCGGAAGTCGTCGATACCATTGGCCGTGCGCTTGCCATATCGCATTTCTATCCGGGAGCGAGGCTTGTCGTTGGCCGGGATGCGCGAACGCATTCGCCCGAGCTTGCAGGGAAACTGATATTTGGTTTGAACATTCATGGTGTCAATGTATGGGATTTGGGCCAGGTAACGACGCCAATGCTGTATTATGCGCTGTTCACGCAAAAGTGCGACGGCGGCGTGATGGTAACCGGTTCCCATAATCCCATCAACGATAACGGGCTCAAGATTTGCCGGGGCACAGAATCGTTTGTGCGCACCGATATCGAAGCCGTTCGTGAGATTGCCATGGGCGACATCTGGTCATTTGGGCCAGCCGAAACCAGATGCGGCGAAGTGGAACGCAATGATCAGAGAGGCACCTCGAGTCGCCTTGATATCGCCGCGAGCTACATCAACGAGATTTTGTCGAAAGTAGAACCGGGCAGAAAGCTAAAGATTGTCATCGATGCCGGCAACGGCGTCGCCGGCCCCTTTGCAAAATCGCTGTTTGCGCATTATGCCTCGGAACTCACCTGCTTATATTGTGATCCCGACGGTACATTCCCCAATCATCATCCCGATCCGAGTGTTGCGAAAAACCTCGCCGATTTGCAGAAAAAAGTTCTGGAAATGCATGCAGATATTGGTCTTGCGTTTGATGGCGATGGCGACAGACTCGGCGTAATCGATCACAATGGCAACATCATTGCGGCCGACAAACTCGTCATTCTGTTTGCCCGCGAGATTCTTGCCAGAACGCCAAATCAGACGATTCTGGCCGATGTGAAATGCTCGAAACTCACATTTGACGATATCGCCCAAAAGCATGGTCATCCCCAGATGACCAAAACCGGCCATGCGCTGATTAAAGCTGCGCTTCGCGAGACCGGTGCAGCATTTGCCGGCGAAATGAGCGGCCATTTCTTCTTTAAAGACCGCTGGTTTGGCTTCGATGATGCGCTTTATGCCGGAGCAAGAATTGTCGAAATCGCAGCGAAAGCATTGGACAGCGGCCAGACATTAGCAGATTTGCTCAACGATTTGCCCGAAACCTGCGCGACGCCCGAAATCCGCATCGACTGCCCGGACGATCTCAAGTTCGATCTGGCCACAGCCATGTGCGCAAAATACAAAAACCTTTACCCGACCTGCGATCTGGATGGTGCCCGCATCGACTTTCCAAACGGATGGGCATTGATTCGCGCATCCAACACGCAGCCGGCACTCGTCATGCGCGTCGAAGCCGATTCACAGGCACACGTCGACGAAATCATGCGCGATATCTCATGCAGCATGCACGATTTTGTGCAACAGCGCGGTGCAAAGATAGATCTGACCATTCGCTAATCCATCACAGCGACCTGCGGCGGTGATGCTGCCGCTTGACATCTCTTTCAATCTGCTTTTAAACTCTTTACTGGCGTTGGGGGCTTTTCGCGTTGTCTTTATCTGGTGCAGAACAAAACATGTTTAAATCAATCATCCGGATTTCGGTATGTTGTGCGTTGTTATGCGGGTGCGGCAGCAATGCACAGAAAGACCAGCAAATTCAAGCCAACGAAAACCAGGAGATTGCCATCGTCAATGGCGAAACGCTCACCGAAGCTGAATTCGAAAAATCGCAGATCTGGCTTCCGGCTTTTGCGCGGCAGCTCGATTCCAATGCGAATATCGAAATTCAGCGGTTCTGGAGTCTCATCCAGATTATGGCAATGGCTCAGGATGCGAGAAACAAAAACCTGATGACCGAAGCCGAGCGCAGCCTGGTCATCAAAACCGCTCTGGCCAAAGCCAATATCGACGCCATCCAGTGTCCCAATGTGATCATTCCCGACGACGATATCAACGCATGGATCCAGGCACATCGTGCAGAACTCGTCGAGCCTGCTGCATTCACCGTCCGCTATGCGCTCGTCAAAAATGATACAGCAATTCCAGCGCTTACTGCAGCGCTCGCGATGAGCAACGGCGCGCAAATGGGCTATAATTTTATCGATCCGCCGGAACTCTCCGACAAACATGCGACCGGGCCCCTCATGCGCAATACCGACGGCCACCCCATGGATGCCAAGCGATTCACATACGCTTTCGTGGCCAACAATACCGAAAATCACGAGGAACCGGCTCAGCTTGGCCCATTTACCGAGTCGGACGGTCTGCTCTTTTCATGCCCCGAGGCAATTCAGACGCTCAAATCCGCAGAACTCAATGTGCCCATACATCACAGCATCGCGTGTTCCGGAGAATGGAAAGCGTTTGTCATCCCCATCTGGCGCCGTGACGAAGCGCCCATGACCGACGAAAAGATGCGGCAGGTGGCCATCGAACAAATCACAGCCGACAAACGCGATCAATGCCATAAATCCTACATCCAGGAAAAGCTTAAGACTAGGTAGTTCTGGCCTGTGCACTCGGCACCATGTGATACAACGATTTCAGTGGATCTGTCTCGTTTCCAAAGAAATAGCCCGGTCCCAGCGTTTGTGCACTCGACGGAGACACCAGCGAGTTCAGGCCGTTGTCTTCGCCTTTGAACTTGTTGCGCCATGCATAGCGCTCTTTATATTCCAAATCCCACTGTGCCTGAATGATGAGCAGATTCTCGAGATCAGGCGGCAGCTTATCGCGCATGGCATACAAAACTTTTCCCGTAGCCTCGGCATCGTTACACGCACGATGCGCTCCAACCAGCGAAACATTCAGTCGCTCGGCCACCATCCCCAGCTTGTTGCGCTGATTTGGCCACAAATGCCGTGCAAAAACGAGCGGATCGATCGTCGGATTATCCGACGGCCACTGCATCCCCAGTTTTTCCAGTTTGTGCGTCAAAAAAGGACGGTCAAATCCTATGTTATAAGCCACAATGCCGTGACCGCTGAAAGCCTCCAGCACGCTCTGCGCGATTTCTCTGAATTTCGGCTGTCCATCGACATCTTCCTGGCGAATATTCGTAATTCTTACGATTTCCTCCGGAATCTTGCACTCCGGATCTACCATCCAGTTGTATACTTTGACGACCTCGCCATGCAAAAAATGTACAATACCGATTTCTATAATTTCGCACGACTCATAATCCGTACCCGTTGTCTCAAGATCGAATACAGCCAGCGGAAGATCATACCACTGCGATGGCCAGGATGTCTGTCCCATATTCTATATATCTCCTGTATTTACTGCGGACACGCAGGATTGTTATCATACGGAAACTGATTGTCTTTCAGCCTCTTTGTAATTTTCTCAAACATGGTTTGTGTGCTGTCACACAGAAGGGCATCGATAAAATCTACAAAATCCACGCCGTATGCATTTCGCGACCCGGTATTGAAGTCACCGTAAAACAGGTAACGCACACTGGACAACGTTTTATAGATACCGGAAGTTCCCAGCGCTATATCATCAGGCGGCGTCGACAAATCGGGGATATCATCTCCATCCCACAGATTCCACAGCATATAGGTGACCCACACCTCTCCAAGATTCTGTTTCATGCCCTGTTCATCGGTCAGTGACGGTTGCGGAACCTGATGACTGCCAGAGGAGGAGTCGTCAAAAAGACGCGAATAGTCCGTCCAGAAACTCCCGCTCGAAAGCACGCGCCAATACACAGGACGCGGTTCGCCCGCGATC
>CAMKRB010000025.1 GCA_946415045.1 uncultured Myxococcales bacterium | reverse complement strand
ATTTGCGATATAGCGCTGCAGGTGCTGGATGCACTTGTCGAAACGCACAAGCACGGGATTGTGCACTGCGATCTGAAGCCAGAGAACATCATGCTTTCGAGTGTTGGTGCGCGAAACGACGTGGTCAAGCTCATCGATTTCGGCGTGGCATCGATTTTCTCGAAGACGTCGTCGGATCCCAAGCGAGCAAAGGTACTCGTAGGCACGCCGCAATACATGGCACCTGAACAGATTCGTCATGAAGAAATCGGTCCGTGGACGGATATCTATGCGATGGGGTTGATTCTGATCGAGCTGTTTACGGGGCAGTTTGTATTCGATTCGGAAGACCCGCGGGAAGTGCTGCGCATGCAGCTGCACAAGCCTGTGATTTTGCCGCCGAAACTGGCAAATACCGAGCTTGGGCCCATCATTGCCCGTGCCGTCGAGAAGGACAAGAGCAGGCGATATCAGTCGACGAAGGCATTTTACGACGACCTCAAGGAAGCGTCATTATCGATACTGACGCTGAACCGTCAGCAGCCGGGCAAGCACGAACGCGTCCAGAGCATGCATCTGCGCAGCCGCGCCAGCCAGTCGATATTTGAGGATTTTGAAGATTTTTACGATTCAAACGAGCAGACCTCATTTGATCCGGCGAGCACAGTGGAAGCGCTTAAAAATGGCGGTGGGATCAGCCAGGTGCCGCTTTTGGGGCATCAAGCAGGCGGATCGCGTTCCAATATGTCGCTGATGTCGGATGCTGCGAAGGATGATGCACGGAAATCACAGCAGAACAAGCGCGTAAGCGGTCAGAATAAGCGCGTGAGCGCGCAGCGTGAAGAAAACCTCGAAGCCGTCGAATTTGGCTCGATCAATTCAGCGCTGCAATCGCTGACCGAGGCGAGCGATTCCGGTGCCGAACCTGTGCCAGCACCAAATGCAGCTGCAGAAACGCCTGCTGAAGCGCAGAATGCCTCAGTGCCATTGCTCGCCCCTGCTCCTGCGCCAGTGCCCGTTGCCAAACTCTCACGGCAAATCGAAATCTCATCCGTGAATGCCGATTTGGGGCCGCAGACCGTCGAGAACAAGCGCACCCTGAGGCAGAGCAATGAACAACACAAAAAAGTGAGCAAAACCAGTAAGAAAGATCGTTTGCTGGTGGTCGTTGCATTGCTCGTACTCGTGGTTTGCAGCGTCGGTTTTTTACTGATTCGCAGCGGACATCTTTTGGTTTTCAACGAAAACCCGGAGCCGACGCATGTTTCTAACGCGCCAAAGGCAGAAGCCAAACAGCCAGTTGTTCTGTTTGCCTCGATCCGTCAGACGGGCGAGATGATGGCCAAAACGGCGCATCATGCCATGATCGCAGGCAGTGCCTTCAATCTGAAAAAGATCACGAATTATCGCGTGATTGGCACACCGACCGAAGCGTCCATCTATATCGACCATTCGCCGGCATGTATGTCTACGCCATGCAACATTCACGTGCTCAATCCCGATAAAGCCGTCATTGAGATACGTAAAGGCAATGAGTCCACATCTGCACCGCTGAAGAACTATAAAGCGGGTGAGACGATTTTTTTGGTGCTTGGAAAACAATAGAGTGCCGCTGCGCATTTATTGAGGTGCGCGACGCGCGGTCATGCAGTTGAGACATCGTGCCCGATTGGGCACGATGGTTTTGTTTATCCGTTAATTTTGCTGGGCTGCATGGCGAGACCTGCGTGATATCGGAGTTCGAGGTAATCGTCGCTGAGAGCGAACTCGATGAGCTCGGGAATTCGCCGCGATTGTTTAAAGCGCGCGGCGAGATAATCGGCACCGGTTTTGTTGGGATTCCATCCTTCGGCTTCGAGAATGGCGGGGATCGACGACGTGAGGCTGCCAGAGAAGAGCAAACCAGCGCGATCTGCGGTTGCATACAGTCCTTCGAGCCACTCGCCGGCTTTGGACTGCGGGATATTCTGCGGACCGATTTCGTCGATGATTCTGGCGATGTCTTTTCGCACGCCACGATTAAATGGCGAATTGATGCGTTCAGCCGCATCGATGGTATAGGCGTTGCGCTCGGTGATGCCGCGATCTGTGACCAGATAATAGCATCCGTCGAGGAGCTGCCAGACCTCGCGGGGCTCGTACCAGACGAGTTTTGAAATGCCTGTCCAGAGCAGACCGCTGGCGTATCCGGCCCAATGCCGCTGGACATCCGGGCGCATTTCTTCCCAGATTTCATCGGAAATCCAGTATGCGGCGGGGTCTTCGAGCACCATGGGCATTGGGGATGCATCATGACCGCAGAATCCCTTGATACTGTTGATGCCAAAAGCGGCTGCGCACATCGAGAAGAGACCGGTGATGGATTGATTTCGAATTTTTTCGCTGCCCAGATTGGTGCGGACCGGAAGTGAATTACGCAGGCAGTTGTTGAGAATTTGCATGGATTCGTGCAACAGCACCTGGACCGGACGCAGCGACGGGTGCGTGAGATGTTTCATAAGCACATCGTCATTGAGCAATCTTGAATCCATCATTTTGGGCCGCAGATCGGCATTATCCGAGAGCCCGGCTTCGGGGACAAAGATGGATGCGAGCTGGCGCAGAATGCGTTCGCGATCGCGGGCATCATTGCGGCGACAGATATCGAATGCTGCCCGATAAATATCGGGCTGGAAAGGATCGTGTACGAGCAAATCGCAAAATTCGCGGTATGCACTCAGAGCCTCGCCAGGGACGCGGCAGCGGGCATAGGCACGGTTTTTGACCAGATCCTGCGCAGGTTCGCTGGATGCTTCAAGTGCCTGTGAATAGAGATCCTGAGCTTCTTTCCATGCGCCGAGTTCGTTGCCGAGAATTTGGGCCGCAAAACCAAGATACTTGCGCACAAGCGCGGAATTGTTGGCAATGGGGGCGCTGGCTTTGACACAGTTTTTGAGATTGTCGACCATCATGCGGCGTTCGGCGGGGGTGTGATAGAGCTTGTTGATGCGATCGAATATGCCTTCTTTTGTGGGATAGCATTTGAAGAGTTCCCAAAGCAATTTTTCGCCTTTTTGCTGTTCTCCAAGCCGGTCGAGATAGAGATCGGCGAGGATAATCCACAGCTGGATATCGTTTTCGACAAACGGATAGACGGCAATACGCAGAATGATTTCGGCAGCGATTTGAGGATCGCCGGCGATCGCGTGTGCTTTTGCCAGGATGATGAGGCAATCGCGTGACTGAATGGTTTTTTTGACGAGTTCGTCGAAGTAATCGAGCATGCGCTGGGTATCGCCGCCCTCATGGTTGAAGTGCAGTTCAAGTAGCTGCGGCTCAAGTTCGAGTTGTTTTTCGAGCGACGGATGGTGAAGCCGGATGAAGTCGTCGAGTGCACGCCGCGCGATATCGAATTCACCAATCTTCTGTGCAGTATTGGCAATTTCACACAGGATATCGCCTTTTTCCGGGGTTTCCTGATAGGCATTGTTCTGGCACCGCAGCGATTCTTCGAGGTTGTCCATGCCTTTTTTGTTGATATCCGACAGCCGCAGCCAGAGGGACGATTTTTCTTCGTGATCGTCTGAATTCATGAGGTGCTGGCGGATTTGTTCCTGCAGGAAGTCCCAGTCTTTCTCGTTTTCCAGATAGTCGTAGAGCGACAGGCGCATGGGGTTTTCGAACGAACACCGTTTGCACGCACGACGTACGCATGCCAGCGCTTCTTCGGGTTTTCGTATTTTCGACAGGACCCATGCTTTTTGCAGTGTCACCTGGATGCTTTCTTCTTCGTTGAGCGTGTTTTCTTCCTGAACATTGAGGACTTCGAGGAGTTTGTTCCAGTTTTCGAAGCGCTCGAAATAGGCGGCGAGCAATTCGAGATCGGGACGATAGGAGATGGAATCCTCGCGGTTGTCGGGGAGCAGGCTGTCGGTAGGATCTTCGATATTGCCATCGAGCAATTTGGAAATTGCGCACCACCGGCGCAGATCCTGCGCCTCGTGTGATGCATGGGTGAGGATTTCGGCCGGCAGCCGTTTGTAGTCCGGTCTGGATGCGGGCATCAGATTTGCCCACAAATTGCGCGCCAAATCCATGTCTCCCAGCTGGCAGAGGACTTCGTGTGCAGCGGGTCTGATTTCTTCGGGCAGCTCGAGGACGACTGCTGCGAGCAGCGCATGAATCCGGATTTCTTTAGCCTGACGCGCTTTGAATGCGATGGCAAGGCGCGAAATCCAGCGGCCGTATGTGGCCTCGAGAATGACGTGGATCGTCGAAACCAGGCGCATGCCACGGCTGCATACATCCGACGACGAGACGATCGACTGGATATACGATTCGATCGATTTGGGATCGTTGGAACTGCGCAGAATGATATCGGCCTGCGCCAGCAGAATATCGTTTTTGAGCTGCTCGTTGGTGGAACGATCGATAGATTTTTCAAGCGTTTCACGCGTTTCATTGTCGTCGCCGATGCGGAGTGCAAGCGACAGCCATGTCCGGAAAATCGTGATATCATCGGGATTGAGTTCGAATGCCTTGGCAAACGATTTGAGCGCCCGGGGTTCGTCATTGAGCCGATACATCTCAATGCGCCCCATCCAGAATGCGGTAAGCCACGGTGCACCAAGGGTTCCGCCGGTTTCAAGCTCGACAGACAGAATGCGCAGAACATCTTCCCACTTTTCGTTCTGCCTGTAATAACTGAGCAGATAATGCCGGGAAATGGTATCTCTTGGATTGAGTTTGAGACAGTTTTCGTAGACCTCAATGGCTTCCTCAAGACTATCGAGTTCGATGTCGAGGATATGAGCCATCATGCGCAAGTGCGCACATTTAAGGCATGCATCCGCCGTTAAATCGGCTTCACTCTTGAGCAGATCGACGAGTTTTTCCCAGGCTTTCTGCTGGCGATAAATGCGGATGAGTTCAGCCGATGCCTGCCGGCACCCGGTGGAGACGGATCTCGCTTTTTCGTAATACAGAATCGTCTGCGGGATATTCGAGAGATAGATCTCGGAAACCTCAGCATTTCGGCATAACAGCGAGGCTTTGTATTCCGGCGTATTGACGGATTCGATTTCTTCGTCGGTGAGTTTGATGAGCTCATCCCATTTTTGCAGCTTGACATAGAGTCTTGCGAGCGCAGGCAATGTCGATGTGTGCGAAGGCGCAAGATCGCGCAGGGCTTCGAGCGCAGTACATGCGGTGTCGGCATCATTCAGATAGATATCGGCAATTTGCGCAATGCGTTCGAGCAGATAGGCATGTTCCCGCACATCCTGCGTACAGCCTTCGGCTGCCGCATACAGCTGCAGCAATTCAGTCCAGTTGCCCACGCTTTGCGTCATGCGGCTCGCACCTTTGAGCGCAATGATATCATCCGGGCGGTATTTCAGGATCGACTGGTAGTGGTTAAATGCCGGGAAAGCAAGATGGAGCTTGTTTTCATACAGACGTGCGAGACGCGCATGTCTGGCCATAAAGACTTCGGGACTGTACTCGGGCAGCTTGTGTTCAGTGGCATAGCTGATTTCATATTCGTACAGCTGTGCCAGTTTTTCCCACATGGATTCGCGGGTATAGTAATCGGCGAGCGCTTCGATGGTGGGCTCATAGGTGGGACAGACTTCGCTTGCTTCGCAAAAGACATCGATGGCGGCATCTTCCTGATCCATGTCGTCGCGCAGAATACAGGCAATTTCGTGCAGCTGTTCGGCCTTGAGCTGCGGCGTGTAGACGAGCTCAATGCTATGCGCCATGGCATCGAGGTAAGCTTCTGCGTTGCCGCTGTCGGCCATTAAAATCAGCTGCTGGTGGAGCTGGATGAGATCGTTTTCGCTGTTGTTGTCAGCCAGAACATCGAGCGCATGATCGGGATCATCAAACCGGTATGCAGCGGTGTCAGCGAGCAAAGACCGATAGTACTGTTCTCTTGGCGACCCCTGTAATCGCTCAATCGCTCGCTTGAGGATGCTGACGACGCCATCGGGATTGTTGTTCTTTTGTGCGCGCAGCAATTCGTCTTCGACGAGCTCGTCATCGAGCGGCTGTAATTTGAGCAAATGGCTGCACAGAATCGAAGCCTGTTTTTCGTCGGGAAGGATATAGCGGTACAGAATCCACAGGCGTTCCATCAAATGCTGCGTGATGGCACTGATACTCTTCTGCTGAGCCAGGGCATTGCGAAGCATGGTTTCGTATCTGTCCCATGCGCAGGTGGCGATGAGCGCATCTTCCCAAAGCAAAAAAGTTTCAGCATTGAAGGGCTTTTGCTTGTCGTCATCAGAATCATCGTCGAAATCGTCGAGAGATTCGAGTACCTGAATGGCCTTTTCGGCATCTTTGGCGCAATACAGCCATGTTCTGGCCAATTCAAGCTGGAGCGCACGTTTGCGTTCGATCTGAGCAGTTGCGAGTTCCCGTTCGATCGATTCGATGATTTGATCGTAATTTCCCTGAGCCCTGTTCAGCCTGCGCAGCCCAAGATTCGCGGCATGACTGAGTTTGAAAGCATCGAGCGCTTTTTCGTACAGCGAGTGCGCCAATTCGGGGGCATTTTCAATCATGCCCTCGCGCAGTTCGGCCAGTGCACAATAGAGTTCCGAAACTTCCGGACCACATTTGAGACGTTCGGTTGCGTTTTCAACGCGCTCGACATAGCGTTCAACTGCCGCCCTTCCCTGGGCAATGCGCCGTGTCTGAGCCACATCAGTGTTTTCCTGAGTTGGCATTTCCAGAACTTCTGCTTTTCGCTCCATGCTCATAACTGTTCCTCCGTGAATCTGTCCGGCCAAAAGCAAATCCAACAGCTTCGATACCGGCCATGTGCAGTGTAACGGGAATTTTTAATAATGCCAATTTTGGGGGAATGCAGAATTGCGGTAACAATTCAGGCCTGTGTTTACGACATAGGCCGTCAAAAAGAGCATTCAGGGCTGAATCATTACACATGGGGTAACAAAAACATCTTTAATAATTTAACTTTGGGGCAAATTTGAGTAGAATGGAGAATGGATTAGTTTGTCTGGTAACAAACTGTGGAGATGAACATGATGAATAAAAAACTGATGGCATTATGCGTTGCAGCGATCGCAGTATCTGGCTGCAATGCTACTGATAATACCGAAAATGCTCAATCCGGAGATGCCGCTGCGTTGGCGGTGACCTCTGATGCATTAAAGACGCGCGATTTTGGAAAGATAGGCGGTGCACCGTGGTCAAATGAGGTGACGTATACGTCGAATGCACCGCAAAGTGGTCACAAATTCGGGCGTGCGCTGGCAATCGCTGATGTTTCACTTGATCATCATCAGGATATCATTACGTCGTCGGGTGCCATCGCACAACACGGCAAACTGCACGTGATACGTCCGGCATCGTCAACACCGATAAACGACTACAATCTGAACCGCAACAAACCAGATACCATCGACAATCTGGGCGATGATCTGGTTGCAGGCAATTTGTGTCCTGATCTGACCGGACGCGACATCATCGTGGCGTCTGCGCCAGACTACAACAATTACAGGGGATTAATCGGATTCTTTTATCGCCTTCCCGGAAACACAGGAACAGATCGCCAGATCCTGATGCGCAAGTATTTTAATCTCGCTACGCCTTATGGCCGTGCGGGAACGCGACTGGCTGTCGGCGATTTGGACAAGGATGGCAAAAATGATCTGGTTTTTCAGTCGATGCCTGTTGATTCCGAATTCATCTGGCAGCCTTCAACCGTGAGCGTGGTTTACGATTTTTGCAGCAAATCCGGAACGCTTGGCGAGGATGTCGTCGAGAATGTGAAGACGTCTTCGCTGGCACACAGTGACGATGGCTACGGCAGTGCGCTCTATGTGGCCGATCTGGATCAAAGCGGATCCCCGGAACTGGTCGTCGTTGACAATTCCTACCGGAGTTCTTCAAATCCCGAATTGTCTCCCGAAGGCGCGATATTTTTCTTCAAATTTGTTGCAGGCCGGCTCGAAGAATCCCGCAAACCGCTCATCGGTGAACTGGACAGATCCGGCGGCAGCATCAATTCCGTGGCATTCTCCGATATCAATGGCGATGGCAAACTCGATCTCATCGTTGGTGAACCCTATCACCAGACATCTGCGTTCCGCGAGGGCCGTGTGAGAACCTATATCAACCGCGGTCCAGGGATGGCGTTTGACCCATCCGAAACCCCGGTGTGGTCTGCAACCGGCGGCAGCAAGAATATGCGCTTTGGTTCGACTGTTCTCGTCGATGATCTGAACGAAGACGGTGTGAATGACCTCATCGTCGGTGCCCCCGGGTGGCGCGATACAACCGGATCGACACAGGCCATGGTCTATGTCTACCTCGGCACCAAAGACGGATCCGCATTTTCCACAATCCCCGTCAAATCCGATCCGTTCGAATATCTGCCCGATGTAAAGTATGAATCCGCAGCCTACTGGACCGCCAAATCCGGTGTGGCCTATGCAAACAACGACGATTTCAGCCGCAACATTGCGGTCATGGATTTGGATGGCAGCGGCTGGAAAGATATCGTCGTCGCCGCTCCTGGATACGGTCCCGACAGCGGAAATCTGGATCAGGGCCGCATACACATCTTTTCTGCTGATTTATCGCCATGCTACACCGCCGACAAATGCCTGATCGACAACAAATGCTTTGATGATGGTGCGGCCGTTGGCGATAACGCCTGCTATGTCTGTGATCCCTCGCAGCACAATTTCGATTTCAGCCTCAAAACATGCGACTACGATCATACAAACGCCTGTATCAAGGGGGCTGAATGCCGTCCCGGTTCGGGGTGCGTCGATATCCCCGTCGATGACGGCCAGAGCTGCGGTTCTCCGTCGTGCAACAGCACCGGTACCGTGCTCACCACCAGAACATGCCAAAACGGCTTGTGCACCAAATCCGACGCCAACTGCGGCAATTATATCTGCAATATTTCGCAGGATGTCTGCCCGACTTCCTGCGTCAAAGATACCGAATGCCAGCCAAACTACTATTGTGACAGCAGCCACAAATGCACCCAAACCCCGCCGAATACGCCGCCGGTTGCCGTCCTGGCTTCGGAATATTCGGCCAAACCGGGTACCGAAATCCAGCTGAATGCGTCGAAATCCTACGATCCCGATGGCAACGAGATCACGTTTATGTGGACCGGTGATACCCAGTATATGCGCCGAATCACGTCGAGCCGTCCCTACTTCGCTGTGCCCGCCGATGCCGACCCGGATTCCGTCTATTACGTCACCGTCACCGTCACCGATGCCTATGGTGCCACCGATTCTGCAGATACCAAAATCATCGTCCTGCCACCCGATCCCGTCAATCAGCCGCCCTACGTCGAAGTCGTTTCCGCATTCGAGGTCGAAGCTGGTGAAAGCATCAAAATCGATGCCATCGCTTACGATCCCGACGGTGACCCAATCACCGTTCAGTGGACCGGCAGCGGTGCAAATTTCCTGTCGACAAGACTGTCTGCAAATACCGTCTTTACCGCTCCCGACAACGCTGCGGCCGGCGCAACCTACGATCTCATCATCCGTGCCGAAGACGATAAAGGCGCCGCATCCTCTGCTTTTGTCACCATCACCATCAAAAAGTCCAAGCCCAATTCGCTTCCCGTTATCGACCTCGCCCGCGACTTTACTTATGTTCCCGGCGAAGAACTCGTGATCGATGCCACCAAATCCTTCGATCCCGATGGCGACAAACTCACTTTCCAGTGGGAAATCAATGGGAAAGGCGCGCTCTCGGATGCGACAAGCGCTGCACCCATCTACACAGCACTCGATGCCGAGGACAACAACACCTCCGTATTGAAGCTCACCGTTTCGGACGGCAAAGCATCGGTCGAGCAGGAAACCCTCGTGACAACCGCTGTCGCCAACAACGGCAGCATCATCATCGATAGCCCCATAGAGCAGATGGTCGTTCCTACCAACACGGCCGTCACTGGTTACACTTTCCCGAATTCCGATCTGCTCATTCTCGATACTACAACAGGACAACTCATCTGCGGCACGCATTCCGACATCGAAACCGGCATATTTACCTGCAATGTCCAGCTGGACGAAGGTGAACACAGCATCGTTGCCTATCTCATCAACGAATACGGCGGACACGTGTCAAAGGCTGAAGTCACCAACTTCTATGCCTCAAGCGTGACGCTCAAAACGCCCGCCAACGAGAGCACTTATTCGACGATTTCCATCATTTACTCCGGAACCGCCAATCCCGGCACCGAAGTTCAGGTGCATCTGTATCCCGAGGATATCGTCGCCTGCGTCGCTATCGCAAACGAAGACGGTTTCTGGTCCTGCGACGATTCCAGCTATAGACAGCCCGGCACTTACCTGGTATCTGCCATCGATTCCACACTCGTCGGCGATTACACTGCACCCAAAAACCAGTTCCTGGTCGTCCAGAGTACCATCGATTATGAACCCACAGATGGTTACGACGCCAGAGGCGGATCGTGCAGCGTTTCGCCCGTCTCGTCCGGGAATTTCGCGCCCTTCGCGCTGCTTGCATGCTGCGGCGCCTGCCTCGTCTACAGACGCAGAAAATCCGCAAGATAACGGCGTTTTTTCATGGGGCCAGGCTATGCGGCTGCGCCGCATACGCCCGGCTCGCGATGCTATTCACTGCGTGAATACGCATCGCAAAAAAATTTGACATCCGGCCACATGTAGTTATTATACGCACCTGGGTGGGGTTACTGGGGGATTTCTACAAGGAGTCACACAGATGTCGGATTTAAATATCACCAAAAAACATGTTGAAGAACCTCGTCCCCTGCTGAGTCTGAACACTCAGGAAGACAAGCAGCATGATAAAAAGCAGAATGAAGAAGAGCAGGAAGCGCTCTGGAACCGTTCACTCGAATATTTTCACACGATGAATCGCGGAACGCACACCAGATAGTTTTCGTGCTGTAAAAAATAATAAGCGCCGGAATTTCCGGCGCTTTTTTTGTGCTTGCAAAGATTATTCGCCGTGATCGTGACTGCATCCGCAACCGTCGTGATCGTGGCCGCATCCGCAACCGTCGTGATCGTGGCCGCAACCGCCGCAACCGCCGCAACCGCCGCAACCGCCGCATCCGCCGCAGCCTCCCCCGCAGCCGCCAAAGTACAGCGCCTGAAATTCGGGATCCCTGGCCGTGATTAAAAATCCGCCGCCATCGCCCTCGCTTTCATACTGCACGTCTATCCCGCCAACTGCCTGCAGCAATTCTCGCTCGATAATCACGCGCATTCCATCGAAATCGCAGCATTCGTCCAGTTCGGGCTCGTAAACATCCAGCGACAGGCTCCATTCGGGGCCAAAATGGCCGAACCCCGAGATATACAGGCGAATGGCGTGATCCGGACTGACGTTTTCGGTATTTTTGATCAGTTCCCGCAAGTGAATCACCGACTCCGGTGAAATATTCAACATTTCCATATTTTGTCCTCAAAAGAATGTGCAAAGGGGCGAAATCGCCGGTTGCGTAAATAATCAGAATGTACGGATAATTCAAATAAAATGTGGGGAATTCACAGGACCGGGGCGTTACGGGGCCGACGGCCCCGTTTTGGGGGTAGGTGCGTATCGCGCATGCGCGATAGCACCGTAGGGGGCTCGGCCCCCTCACCACATCCAAAACTTGATAAATCCTCTGTTTGCGTTAAGGATAACGCGTTCGTTTGGTTTTCCTTTTGGCGTTTGAAATGAACGGGGGGCAAGATGGGGTTTAGATGGATTTTGTTGATAATGCTTGTGTGGGTGGCGATGAGTGCGTGTTCGGGCAAGCAGCAGACATGCACGGATTTTAACTCGTCATCGACGGTGCTGGCGCAGACGCTCGCGCAGCTGGCCGGTGTGCTCGAGCAGACACCCGATTCGGCGCAGGCACTGGTGAAAGTGAAGGCGATTCTTGACGAAAAGAATGCCGCGCTGGAGCCGTGCATGCAGATTGTGGGCAAAACAATTCAAACGCTGAATTCGGAACAGATTCTGAACATTCACGAGAAATTTATAGCCGATCCGCGCGTGCGGCGGTTTCTGGATGCCCAGGACAAGTTCCAGGAATCGGCAACACCGGACCAAATCGAGCAGCTGGATGAACTCGTAACCCAGCTCTATATTACGGCAGAATAACCTGATTGTTGGCTGATATGCAGAACTCCGAGATAGAAAGCGCGCATGCGCTTGAAAATAGCGCCGATTTTGTCGGTGCGCTGCGATTGTATTACGCAGCTTACAAGCGTGATTCGAGCGATTCGGACGCCGTTCTGGGCATTGCACAGAACGCGATGACGCTCGACAATCCTGAGCTTGCGCTGGAGTTTTTTGTCAAGCTGCTGATACTTGATCACCGGAATCCGTGGGGATTTCTCGGGCGAGCGCAGGTGATGATTCGTTACAATCAGGTGAATCGGGCGGTTTCGGACATTCGGCGAGCAATTGATCTGGACCAGCCAGCCAGCGATCTTCGTGTGGATTGCGCGGCGGCCCTGAATGATTGCGGGGAATGTGAGAGCGCATTGGAGGCGCTGGCTCCGATCCGCGAGGATTATGGCGAGGATCCCGATTTCTGTGCGGAATGGATCTTTGCGTCGATTGCGAGTGGCAAGGGCAATGACGAAATCAGCCGGATGCTTGACGATTGCATGAAAAATAGCGACGATCCGCTGTTTGAGCTGTGTTATCTGGCGCTGCACCGATCGGACGATGATCGTGCGCAAGTGGCGCAGATCCTGGAAAATGCGCCGGATCTCGAGTACAGGGCAAACCTTTTGTTTGGGACGTCAATCGTAACGGATATGACGTGACTGTTTGTCGGGCTGCGTTTTTCTTCAGGCTGATTTGCGCTTTTTCACATCCCGTCTTTCAAAAGGCCGTGCTGAAAGCGCTATGACTTCAGAATCCCGGCATCGGCCATTCTGATATTCGGGGATTTGGCTGCCGCCGGCTGAATTGTAACGATTGCAGATCTATTTCAGTCGCTCGTTGAGCCACTCTACAAATGGCGTATGCGATTCTCCGACGAAATCCGTTAGAATATTCAGGTTTTCTTCGGGATAGTATTCCAGAATCACGTAGGTCATCGCTTCAAGTGAGCCTTCGGTTGTGAATGCATTAAATATGATTGTATTGCATTGCTCGATACTTTGATTTGTTTCGTCCGAAAGCGATTTGATCGGATGATTCCTGATATCCAGGAACTTCTTGAGCGCCCGGCGTCCCTGGCTGTATTGACTCCAGAAAAACAGTACATCCAGACGGGCGATCTGCGAATACAGAGCATTCCTGGATTCCAGCTGCCGGTAGACTTCGAGCAGTGCTTTGCGGGCCAGCCGGTTCTGTTTCAGATTCTTTACCGTGCCCTCGATAAATCCGGCCACGACCTCCGACCATATCTTGGACTGAACGACATCCGGAACGCCAAGCGGCGTGAGAATATAGGATCCCACCGTCGCAAGCGGCCAGCTCAGCACACTGCGGAAAAAGTTGCCCCGAATCGCAGCCTTGTCAAATCCGCGCAGCGTATTGTGCAGCACCAGATAAATGCCATTGGCAAATGCAATGCACCAGAATTTTACAAACGTAAACCAAAAGCCCTCGGGCAGCCCCATCCCGTACCACGCAAAATCGAACCCTTCTTTGGCTGCCAGCAATACCGGCACGGATACGCCCGAGAAAAACAACGAAGCACACGTGTTTTCACGATCGATGCTCTTTGCTCGCCAGTCTTTCGGCAAAAGCCCCGACGCCGCAATCAGATCCACGATGATGTTGCGAAATGCGGTGATGATAAACCACAAAACCGCATACCAAAGCCCGAGAAAGTAAATGGTCGGGAAAAATCCAAGAACCGCCATCGCAAAGCAGCGGATGTTCACGTTGATATACCGCCAGAACCGAAGCGGGGTCATGCGTTCCGTATTGTGGGCGGCCTGTATCGGCGATACGGCGTTCATCTGGGTCGATGACATCAGATAAACCGCCTTTTTGACATCCACCGCATTCCCGCGCTGTGCAAGCAGCAACTCTGCCACAGGCTGCGGCAGAATCGCATGGCTGTGCCGCTTGAACTGCTTCAATGACTGCTGAGTCAGCGATGTTTCGGCAACAAATCCCATGCCGGGAATATTGGACGACCATCCAACCGCATCTGAGGCACAGCGCATATACTGCGGATGCGCCTTCAAATACGAAACCATCTCTTCGATTTCGTTCTGCGAATGCTGCGGAAGCCGCCATTCGCTCAGCATCGTTTCAATCTGTTCGATTTCCCCTTCGCGAATCGCATTCAGAAACGACGCAAACCGTCGGATTTCAATCGGATCCCTGGATATGGCGTCGACGAGGTTGAACACCTCGATATCCGTCAGCCAGCGATAGTATGTAAAAAACTTTTCGATACCACGCTGCAGGCCGTGCGACAACGGGTGGATAAAGACGACATAGCCGCCGCATTTGTTCAACAGCGGCAGGATGGCAGCTTCATCGGCAAATACCGAGTCGTAATCGATCTGCTTTTGCGGTGCGATATATTTCTCGGCGCACAATGCCGGTGTCAGCGCATCGTATTCCTGCAGTGCATGTTCATAACGGCTGTAGCATCGGTCGGCTTCCCACGATGCAGACGCATCTTTTTTGGCGCGCTGTTCCAGCGCACGATACTGGTTTTTCAAATACAGCACGCGTTTGAGGGCAACCGGCCGCATCGACTGATAAATCAGCTGTCCCAGATGGATGCGGTTGGCCTGTCCTTTTCCCGCCATTGCCTCGACGCTTTCCCACGAAAGCGGTGCCATCTGAAGCACAGCCATATCGCCGAAAGGCTCGTTAAACTTGGGCAATCCGTCGTGATTAAACGTATCGAGCAGCTCAGTAACGGTGTTATGGCGCCGCAGGGCATTCTCTTTCAGCCCGTCCCAAAATGGCGCCAGCGCCTGCGCATTGTCGTCCAAAAAAGAGTTCAGCGCCGCAAATTCTGCACCTTGTTTGGGTATGTACAGATAATGCGTGCGGTCGAACTTTGGACCGACACTGAACTCAATGCCAATCTGAACGCGGATCCCCAGAATCTGCCCAGCCAGAAAAACTTCTTCATAAAGCTGTCTGTCCGCGACATCATAATAGGCCACCGTGATGCGCGACATGCCCTTGATGAATGCATCGAGCACCAGCTGTGTCGGTGATTTGCGGCCTTCGGTCATCGAATCGTGCACATGGTCATCCCATCCGAGTTCCATCTGTGCCAAATCTTCGCCGCTCTCGGGGACCTCGATCAAATCCAGCTCGCGCAGCAGCCGCCGAATCACGCTTGTCTGCCCGTATGACGCCCTCGAAAAGTCGCTCATCAGCTCGAGCTGCGCACGCCGGTTGCCCCGCATCTTCACCGCATTCTTCATCAGCGCAATCTGCACGCGCGCCGTATTTATCGGCATCGACAGATTCTTTGAATGCCAGATGTGATGCACCAGTACCTGCAGCGCCTCAATTCGCTCGCCATAACTCGCCGTCTGGCTGTGCGAAATCAGCTTGATATAGGCTTCGGCTATGGTCAATCGACGCTTTGTCAGCAGCCGCACAAACCCCGCCGGATGCGAAATTGGCCGGAATATCACCTGATCCGGTGCCGCAATCTCCGTGTTCAGCACATCCACAAGGTTGCGTACTTCCTGGCTAAACGAGAGATAGTCTATCCATCCCGCCCAAAATCTCTTCTTGTTATGCCTAATACGAATCGTCTCTTTCATACGCGCCACCCCGGTCATTCGCGTCAAAAAAACGATATTTTCACCAATTTACGGACAATTGCAAGATTTAGGACTTTGTATTGTGTGGGCCGCTATGGCCTTTCAGGCCATACGCGTCCCCGCTCGCCTTTTGCCTGCGGCAATACGGCTCGCCATCATTGCGTCATTGCGAGCGATCCATTCAGTTTGGGATTGCCCGCTAGTTGCTGAATAACCGGGTGTGCTGACCTTCGGTTTTGACGGTATAATTCGATTTGGACAGCATCGCAATTCCTGCCGGATCAATCTTGTTATAGCTCAAATCGACGCTCGTGAGCTGTGGAAGTTCGGATTCGGCCGTCAGCAGGCGTGCTGCTGTATTTGTCAAAACGCCATCGCTCAAATCGAGCGTCTGCAGCTGGCACAGGTTGGGGCTCGTTATCAGCGCATACAGACCGCGATCTCCAACAGATGTGCCCACAAGACTCAGACTGCGCAATGCATTCGATTGCACATCATCGGCCAGGTATTCGCACATGGCTGCCGTGAGTCCCTGCCGGTCGCGCGAAAAAAAGCTCAAATCCTCAAGCTCACAAAATGCTTTGCGAATCAGCAATGCATCGGCATCGGTAATTCTGGGCATCGTCACCTTCAGGCTGCGAATATGCGCCAGTTCCTCGGTATTGTGATAGATGTTCCAGAACCGGGCAAAATCCAGTTCGGACGGCATCACATTGAACTGCAGATTGAGGACTTTCAGCGATTGCGGTATTCGGCCCGACAATATGCCCAACGCCTGATCCACATGGCTCTCGAATGCGACATGCAAATAGCGCACGCGCTTGAGCTGCGGTGAATTCAGCGCATCGTCCAGATGCTCTATGTTCAGCGCATGAATGCGCCAGGCCATTTCACTGGGACGCCCCGACTTAAACACCGGCATCCAGTTCAAATCGAGCAGCTGATATATCGCGCCCAGTATTTCCGGAAGATGGTTGCGAAGCAGGTGCGCATGCAGGCGTTTGAGCTCAAAAAAATAGGCTTCTTCTGCTGGAATCGGATTCGCCTCATAACTGTCGATGGCGCGCTCAACCATCGCAAAACAGCCCGCATAATTGCCTGCCTTGCGATACAGTACCGCCATTTCACAAAGTGCTTCAAAACACTCCGGCAACTGGCTCAATACCAGTTTGAGTTCTTCCTGACTTCGCATGCCGCTCCCGCAATCCCTCAGTAACTTCCCGGTTTCAATAATAACGGCTTATGGTTTGGATGTACACCCAAAGGCAAAAAAAAAGACACGGTCAAAACCGTGTCTTAAGAAATCGGGACGAGAGGATTTGAACCTCCGGCCTTCTGCTCCCGAAGCAGACGCGCTACCAGGCTGCGCTACGCCCCGTCATCCGCTGTCGCCAGCGAACGCGTGGCCATATACGCGACTCTCGTACACTTGTCAAGAGAAATTAATCTGATTTCCCCGATTGTCGTCTCCGGCTCTCAAATCATGATGGGCTTCGCCGGGACATTGTGAGGCGCGCCAAACTTATGGCTGAGCACATAAAGCGGGCGAGCCGTATGCGCATTGGGCCTGGCCAATGCGCATAGGCGAGCGATGACGCGCATACAGCGCGTCATCTGTGCAGCGTATTGACGGCAATGGGTAACGCCATTGCCGTCAATAGCTGCACATACATAAAATTTTTACGATAGTTACGATAGTTAAACCTGTCCAAAACTATCATTAACTATGACTAAAAAGCAGATGCGCTGTCATTCTTTTTCGCTGAATACAAAAACGCGGGTAGAATATGAATGGTTTCAGTGACCTCAATCCTTCCGCATCTCCGGGGTCTGCTGCCAATATATAAGGCAGGGATTTAATTATCTTTCGGATGCTGCGCTTCGTTGTGTGACATATTATGGCGATTTGGCGAAGTGTATTGTTGGATAAAATGAGTTGAACAATCTTGTATTGAATCGTGTTTTTCAACAATTTGATCAGATGCTTTGCTGTTTCAAACTCAAAAATACTGCACAGAAGTCTGTCGACATCCGTATATATGCCATGCATCTGTGTGTCTGTATCGCAAATCAGTTTGCGCCGGATGATATATGTTACACGAAAACCACGATGGTTTGTCCTTTTCCGGAGGCTTTCATTGCCAACTCTGAGCATTGCACAGCTTATTGTATTCAGCAGTGCAAATCGACTCACATATAATCCCCAGCAGGAAGATGCCAAATCAACCATTCCAAGTGTGATGATGATGCCTTCCAGTGCGCTCATGATGAGTTCGCACATCGGTACTGTTGGAAAAATATCATGTACTTTTCTGGCGTGTATCATCGCGAGATTCTCAAACAATTCATAATGATCGAGAATAAACTGATTTCTTGCTTGACTGGATTTCAGCTTCATAATGTATCCCTTTGACCCAAGGCCGGTTATTCAAAGATAATGTAAATTTCGACAACTGGTTCTATGTATCGCAGTAATTGTATCAGAGAACGGTCTGCTGCTTCATTTCACAATGGTATGTCTCAATGCACATACAAATGAATAACACATCCGGCAACCGCTCTGCTGTCGCAGATATATTATATTTCTCCTCCATAACTCACCGGAAACAGTTACACAAAACATCATCTGCAATTGAATATCATGCGTTTATGGCAGCAAGAAATTGACCATGCGCGCATTGATTCAGTCTGAAAGCTGATGCTTGTTCTGTTGCAGTTTTCTGCAAATTTACAGAGGAGCCTATACAGGATATTTCATCGGGCCCCCATCTTTATACCCGACAATACTTTTATAAAACACTCTGTGAATGTTTCGGGGCGATAATTCTGGTAACGGATTTGGAATAATCAGGCTGCCTTCCATAGCTTTCCCCTCGACTAAAATTTGAGTCATCCATAACTACTATTAGTCATCCGTATTGCACATCATATGCACACAAGATAGGATACATGCCATCATAGCAGAAAAATTGTATGCGTCAAGAATAAAAATGACACATATCCATTTTTTGTAACAGTTCAGCCCTGAGTTTACTTTATACGTGATATGTGTATCTGCGTAGAGCCAATATTACGGCCGCAGGCCGTCGTGATGAGCTAACGCCTGTCCCGCCGACATGATGTCGGCGGGGGCCCGAGATGAGCACCGTCCGGTGAACGGTGCGAGTCGAGAGGCCAGT
>CAMKRB010000024.1 GCA_946415045.1 uncultured Myxococcales bacterium | reverse complement strand
CGGCGGTTGCAATAAAGCAGAATCCACCATCGACATCCTGATGTTCCTCGCGATAGCTCTGCCAGAAATCTTTTGCAGCCACGGTCTCAACGGTAATGACTTCGCCGACCAAACTCTCGTTGCCATCTGCATCGACTGCGGTCACGCTGAGCAAGTAGGTCGTGTCTGCGCTGATTTTGTTCTTAATGGTGATAGAAGTTGAGGAAGAGGTTGCGGTACTGAATCCGCTCAGATTCTCGGGTTTGTCACCAGTGTTTATCGACACGCCCTCGACGCCGTAATAAATCCTGTATGATTCGGCACCGGAGACGCTGCCCCACGATACTTTAATCGATTCGCCGCCTGCGGTTGCCGAAACCCCTGCCGGCGCATCCGGACGGGCCGTGCGGAAATCCAGAACGTATTTAACGGTATAGATTTTTTCGACGGTTTCAATGCCGCTTGTCGTCGTATCCTTAACGATGAGATACACGTAGGATGTTTCGTTCAGATTCTCGCAGTCGTCCACTGCTTGTGCTGAACTCAGCTCGCCAACGCCCATTCGGATTTCAATCGGAGACGTCGATGATGACAATGCCCGTGAGCTGATCAGGCTTTCGCAGGCATCTTCAGTTTCTTTTTCGAGCACATCGGTTGCGCATCGTTCGTTGCCTTTGGCAAATTTCACCGAATACTGCGCGTCCGATGACGGGGTTTTGCCGCCATTCAACGTGAACAGCACCGACAATTCCTGTGAGCTGCTGTTGAATAGTTCGATACATCTGGAGGCATTCACCGATAGCTTGCTGTCCGTATCGTACGAGCTTTGGCTCAGCGAACTCGTCATCGTCCAGTCTTCGGCACTTGTTTCAGCCAGTGCTGCACCAGGCAATGCCAGGCCAGCTGCCATAATCAAACCAGACCAAAATCTTGATAACCTAATATTCATGCGACTTTTCCATCCTTGCCCTGCGCCCACGCCAAGCAGGCTATCTGCACAGCATTGAGTGCAGCTCCTTTTAGCAGGTTATCGCTCACAATCCAAAAGATTAGACCTTTTGGCGTCACTGGATCTTTTCTTACCCTACCGACAAGCGTGTCAAAAATGCCTTCAGCCTGTGTTGCAGTCGGGTATGAACCGGCATTTCCCCTGTCTGTAACGCGCAATCCCGGCATGTCATCCAGAATTGCCTCGCACTCTGCGACCGATATTTCGCGTTTTGTCACGACGCTCACAACCTCGCTGTGACTTCTTATCACCGGAACACGAACGCAGGTTGCGCATACGCGCAAATCTTCTCTGCCAAGAATCTTGCGCGTTTCAAACATCATTTTTTCTTCTTCCTCGGTAAACCCGGATGGCAGCATCGGCCCAATCTGCGGAACCACATCAAATGCAATGCCGCGCGCGTGCACCGCCGAAACCGCATCGCGCTTGCCTTCAAGTGCATGCTTCGTCTCGGTTATCAGCGCATCAATGCCTTTTTGTCCGGCACCGCTGCACGACTGATAGGTCGCCACCCGCACATCCTCAATTCCGACCGCATCTTCCAATGCCTTCAGCGCAAGAACCATCTGAATTGTCGAGCAATTCGGATTCGCGATGATGATACTTTCAAGACGCACCAAATCGCCGTTTACCTCCGGTACAACCAGCGGCCATGCGGGATCCCGGCGATATGCCGACGTGTTGTCTATCATCAGCGCACCGGCATCCAGAACGCGTTGTGAAAGCGCAAGACTCACCGACTTTCCGGCACTGAACAATGCGATATCCACACCGGAAAAATCAAATGCATCCGCGTCTACGATTGTTTTCGTTCCCCACGGCGTTTCCAGCTGCTTGCCCGCACTCCGCGACGACGCCAGCAAATCGATCTCCCGCACCGGGAACTTCAGCGCATCCAGACAATGCACCATCTCGCGCCCTACCGCTCCGGTCGCGCCCACAACTGCTACATGCGCCCCGCGCGCATCCCATCTAATTTTCCGTCTTTCCATGACCGCTCCTCACTCTGGCAATTGTCTGCCAAATTTTCCCTTTTACCCCATATTCACAACGATCAATATCAAAAAAGCATTTCATCAAAAAGAATCCTGTTTTATCATCTTTATTATTCAGGGGGTTCGCGGGCTATTTCGCTGCGCTCAATACACCCGCGGGCGGCGCTTTTCGCTGCGCTCAATACGCTCCGCCTTTTCATAAGGAGACCTCGCATGTCACAATCCATTCAGTCACTCATTGATGCCATCAAATCCTCCAACGATACTGCCGTTTTCACCGGCGCCGGCGTCTCTACACTCTCCGGTATCAAGGATTTCCGAAGCCCTGATGGCGTTTATTCCCGCCCATGGCAAGGGTATTCCGTCGAAGATATCCTGTCGCTCCACTTCTTTAAGCGAGATCCGGCGATTTTTTATCAGTGGGCCCGCGAATTCTGCTATTGCCTGGATAGATATAGACCCAGCATCGTTCACAATCTCCTCGCCAAACTCGAAGAACAGCATTTGATCGGCGGCGTCATGACCCAAAATATCGACGTCCTGCACCAAAAAGCCGGATCCAAAAATGTCCTCGAAGTCCACGGCTCCCCATCAAATCATCATTGTCTTAAATGCCGCAAAACTTTCGGTTACGATGATATCGCACCTACCGTCATGAAAGGCGATGTTCCCAAATGCCCCGATTGCGGTGGTGTCATCAAACCCGATATCATCTTTTACGGCGAATCCCTCGACCAGAATACGCTCGAAGCCTGCTTCGACTGGGCAGAACGTTGCCAGATCATGATCGTCCTCGGCAGCTCACTGACCGTTCAGCCTGCTGCTTCTATCCCGCTTGCCGCCTATCAGGCCCACGCAAAAGTCTGCATCGTCAACGCCCAGGATACTCCGCTCGACCGCATCGCAACCTGGCACTTCCGCGATCTCAAAACCTTCTCCGAAGAACTCGGTCAGGCCCTCATCCCTGGCTGGAATAATGATTAACAGGTTTCCGGCGCTTTCCGGCGCTTTCCGGCGCTTTCCGGCGCTTTCAAATAATGCTCAAATCATCTGAGCTCAAGCGTTGGGGAATGCCTGAATCATAAACTTCTTCTGGAATTGCGGGCATTTCGCCCGCTCACCCATGGGCCCGTGTTTGGTTCAGAGATCATATAGCCCGCTCACCCATGGGGCAGCGTTTGGTTCAAAGATCATATAGCCCGCTCACCCATGGGGCAGCGTTTGGTTCAAAGATCATATAGCCCGCCCCCAAATGTTGGGAGGGGATCGTCCCCTCCCGCCACCACCACTTCTTCGGCTCACACTCGCCATATGATACACTTCGGCCTTGTCGTGAATTGTATGACTTTTTTGAGGTGAAGAACCTGCGAAGTATACAATTTACAACGCTTTAACCGGTGCTGTCTGTATGTGCACGTTTACAGATGCCGGTGAATGATAGCTTGTCGCAGCCTGAACATCCTTGTCCGGGATGCGGCAAGCCGTGGATTGGAAATCAGACCGGGAATACTGCGTCTACTTCAGATGTGACAGGTATGCTGGCGTTGTCTGTACGGCGCTTCGGGGTCAGAAATGTCAGCTTTTCAAGAATGATGGAATTGGCTATACGTTTTTCGCCATTTTTCTCATAAGAGTGTGCATCCAGACGACCTTCGACACAGCATAAATCGCCCTTGTGCAGATAGTCCTTGCACAAATGCGCCTGCTTGCCAAACGCCTTCACGCGATGCCATTGGACTTCTTCCCGGCCTTCTTTATCAACGCTTGAGTTGCAAATTGAAAAATTGGCATAGTCGCTTTTTCCGCCTGTTTTCAGTTCGGGATCTGCTCCAAGACGTCCAATCAGAATGGTTTTGTTGTAGCTTCGTTGAGATGACATAGTTGTACTCCTTGTGGAATAGGTTGGGTGAAAATAGACGATGACCGTCGGCCGCCGGTTGTTCGTCATACGGTTGATGCATTTCTCACCCCCTAATATGTGGCAATTGAAAAAAAATCGGCCAAAAAAAATAAAAAAAATGATCGCCCACCCATGAACGCCGCATAAAACAACGGCTTCTGTGCAGTGTGAAAATCAGTTTCGGGAAAAGGGGGAATGCCCCCTACGGCGCTATTTGCCTCTGGCAAATACGCGCCTACCCCCTTGCGGGGTTCCCCCGCAACGCCCCGTTCTGCGGCATACCGTCAGGTATCTGGAGACTACGGCAATCCAAATCAATTCATGACGCTAATTCGTGACAAATAATCCGCGTTCTGCTAAGAGTAAAATGGGACGTTTTATGGTGTAACGACAGGAGACGACCATGACAAAAAAATATAGTGTTTTGCTGAGATTGGGTTTGTTCAGTGGGCTGGCTTTGGGGTGTACGCTTCCTGAACCCTATGAGTTCGGTGAACCTTGTGAGGGAATGACCGGAATCTATTTCGATGTTCAAAATACTTGTAGCGGTGAATCCTGCCAATACGCAAAATACATTGAGTTCCAGATTTGTCCTAAAGATTATCCCTATTGCATTCGAAGCGCTGCGGATAACAGTGTCGTCTGTGCGTTGGAGTGCGTTAAGGACACATTCCAGCGAGATACGGTCCCTGAAGAGTTTCAAAGCGCTGATAACAATACCGGTTATTGTCAGACGAGCACGTTAAAGGCGTGCGGCGGCGCTGTGGATTGTGAAGCCAAGGATGGTTGGAAGTCCGGCGAATGCATATTTGATGACGGCAAGGCAAAATGCGTAGCGACTGAGTGCAATGCATTTTATAAAAAGCCAGATAAGGATGGTGAATGTAAGCCGTATGCCAATTGCTGTGGTACCTCTTGCGGTAATTGTGCCAAGCCACGAAACTCAGGTATGATGCCGGTGATGTGCGCTGGCATCGGTCCCAATGACGGATGTGTGACCAAAGAAGAAGACGTTGCCAACTGCAGCATCGTTGAAAATGGCAGTCTCGTCCAAAAGGGCCACTTCTGTGGCGCTTTCGTGGATGAAAATGGACAGGAAGTTCCGAATACCGGCGTATTCATTTGTCCGCTCCACGATGGCGATTATTGCGGAACAAAAATGGATAGCTGCAATGACCTCGCCGATTTGAAAGTGTGTGCAAGCAACGAGTACTGTGACAACGGTATATGTACGCCATGCCCTCATAACGAAACAGGTTGCGGAAATGTATCATGTGAAGCACGGGAGCACGTCTTTAGCGGTAAATGCGAAGAAGATTCTGTCGAGCATTGCGGCAGCCACGAGAATAACTGCCTGGAGAATGAAGGCGTCCTCGTCGCTGAATGCTCTGAGGAACAAAAATGCGTGGTTACCTCATGCCGCGATGGTTACACACTGCATGATAATGAATGCGTACAATCCGTTCACTGCTGCGGAACTTCGTGTGCAGATTGTTCGGCAGATCCGGAAAAACCGTTCTGCTCCGGCAACGAGTGCGTGAGCAATTGCCCCGAAACCGAAGGCATCATCGTCTGTGATGGTACATGCATTGATTCAACAACAAGCCTGGATTATTGCGGTGCAACATCAGATAACGGGGTCTGCACCAAAATAGAATGCGGTGATAATAGCTCCTGTATTGACAAAGTTTGTACATGCAATACCGGATGGCACGAATATGATGGCAGTTGTGAAGAAGATACGGTTGAGCACTGCGGCACTCACGAAACCAACTGCCTGAGCAACAAAGATGTTTATCGCGCCGAATGCAAATCGGCTGCGTGTGTAATATCGGAATGCCGCGATGGCTTTGCTGTTAAGGATGACGCTTGTGTTCCCAAAAACACATGCTGCGGTACCAGCTGCACGGATTGCTCCGCAACCCCTGAAAAGCCCTTCTGTTTAGTGGATTCCTGCGTAGAAGCATGCAATCCCGACGAATCCACAACGCTTATCTCATGCAGCTATAGCTGTATCGATGCGAAAACGAGCAATTCTTATTGTGGTGCAACTTCGACGGATAACTCATGCGTCAGAAATGATTGCAGTACAGATCGGCAATGCACCGACGGTGAATGCAAATGCCTTGAGGGGTTCCACGATAGAAATGGTGTTTGTGAGGAAGATTCCGTTAAACAATGCGGCGATGTTGGAATAAGTTGTTTGGCTGATCCAAGTGTGAAGGCTGCCGAATGCGATAATGGAAAATGCAAGATAAATGAATGCCATGATGGTTACATTCTTGTGGAGGGGGAATGCATCCCCACGAATAAGAATTGCGGCACTGAACAAGTGGATTGTACAGATACCGATAAACCATACTGTTTGAATGGACAGTGCGTCGCTCAATGCGTGGCTGAAGAACCTGAACCCGAACCTGAACCCGATGATCCCACGCCCGATGATCCTACACCTGATGATCCTGCTCCCAGTGATCCCGAACCAAAACCTGTCATTGTGACGTGCAGTCATGCCTGTATTGATGTGTCTTCAAGCAATTCCTACTGTGGTATCAAAGTTGGTTCCAATGGCGTCTGCAGGCCGAATCTCTGTACCGGTGAATTGAAATGTATCAATGGTAAATGCGGCTGTCCAAATGAAGGTGATATCGATTGTGATGGCCATTGTGTACCTGGAAACACCCTGCAGCACTGTGGCTCATGTGCACTCGATTGTACGGCCATTCCCGGTGTGGGTGATGTAACATGCAATCTTGAAAATGCACGCTGTGACATCTCATCTTGCGCTGCTGACTATCACCTCGCCAAAAATGCTGACGGTGAATCGTTGAATAGATGTGATCCGGATTCGGTCACATCCTGCGGCGCAGATGCTGTGGATTGCACCGGAAAATTTGAAAATGCTGTTCCTGATTGTGCCAGCGGAAGCTGCACCATCAAATCGTGCGTTCCCAATTTTCATTTGCTGGTGAATGAAGATGGGAGTTCATGCATCGCGGATTCCAAAGAAGCATGCGGTGCAGATCCTGTTTTGGATTGCACGACTCTGGAGGGGTGGGTTGACGGCAGCTGCGAACAGGGTGCATGCGTTGCCAGCGAATGCTCTGATGGATATAACCTCGATCAAGGCTCTTGCGTACCAGCCGGAACTCCCGAACCGGAAGATTAATCCTTACTATTTTTCACTTTTTAGATCGCCAGCCCAATAGACTGGCAACTCATTGACCCCCTGGCTTTGCGTGGCAACCAGGGGGTTGTTGTTATTAAACTAGGCTCAGTTTAACTGATCGTGGATATGAAAAAGTAAGGTTATCTGCTTTGCGGCCACGAGCGATGAACAATGAGCCACGAGTGCTCATTGGCAAACTCGACGCTCGATGCTCGGCACTCTTCGCCAGTATCTCACACACATCGGGGTAATGCTATATCCACACTGGTTAAACATAGCCTTAAATTATGTGTGTGTGGTGGGTTGCTGCGCTCACACTGATTCAATGTATTGTTATTAATCTCAATTGTATGCATTTATCGTATAATGTGACACTTGTGTTATATTGTTTTAGATATTTTTCTACAAATCGTGTGACAAATATGGGGTTTGTCGATATATTTATAGTTTTGGTGGATTGAGATCGATACTTGTATCTTGATAAGGAGCATATATGAATAAAGCATTATTACTCCAGGGATTATTTGTCCTGATTGGCTTTGTGATCGCCGGATGTACTCTGGAAGAGCCTCGGGCTTATGGTGAAAAATGTGATGTTGCCTTTATTCAGCTGGATTCTGGAAATATCCGAAAAGGGGATATCGCAGAATACGATATGTATTTTGATTTCAAAACCTGCCCGGAAAATATACCGTTTTGCCGGAGTCTGGATGGCGAGTACTTTTGTAGTCAGTATCTCGAGACGAATTGCCCAAACGGCTCTCATGTGATGGATGATGATGTGCGCGCATGTGAGTCAAATGACGTTCAGAACTGCGGCAAACAGGGATATGATTGCATTAGTAATACTCCGGGGACTTATGAGGGCCATGTCGCATGCAACGAAACCGGAAACGGTGATGTGGCTTGTGTGGCTGATGACTGCCTTGAAACATTCGATTTGATGGATAACGCATGCCTCACTTCTGATCAGTGCTGCGGACCTTTTTGCAATAATTGTCTCAAAGACGAGCGGCATTCGCTTTGTTCGGTCGACGGATGCGTTGAAAAATGCCCGGAAGAAGGCGAAATCTCTTGCAATGGAAGCTGCGTGAACCCTATGACAAGCCGATCTTTTTGCGGTGCCAGTCAGGATGACTGCAGAGTGAAGATTTGCGCTGCCAATGATCATGAAACATGCGTCCAGGGGGAGTGCGTTTGCCAGAATGGCTATCAGGAATGCCCCGATGGATGTGTGGCAAAGAATTCGGTCGAACATTGCGGCTATTGTGATAACAACTGTACTTTGCGCGAAGGATGGCTCGGGGGAAGTTGTATCGCTGGTGTTTGCAGACTCAGCGCGTGCAAAACCGGTTATCATACTGCAGTGAATCCCAAAGGTGACAGCATTTGTGAGCTGGATTCGATCGAAAACTGTGGCAGCAGACATGACAATTGTTTGCTGGTTCAGAGTAATCCCGGGGTTACTGAAGCCACATGCGAAAATGGAAGCTGTAAAGTCCGTGCTTGTGATGAAGGCTATTTCCTGTATGAGAATAATTGCTTTAAAAGCACCGGACAACAGTGTGGCTCGATTGATAATGTGTGCGGCCCCCATTCTCACTGTAATGGCGCAACCTCAAAATGCGAGTGCGATACGGATTACACCGATTGCAACGGCGGCTGTTACAATTTGGAAGAAAGCCCCAGCCACTGCGGTAGCTGCGATATCTCGTGCGATGTCTTAAACGCCTCAAATTCATGCTGGGCTAGCTTGTGTACATTCGAATGTGACGACGGTTACGTAAAGACAATAGATGGGACCGCTTGTGAACCGATCGTTTGCAGAGATGGCGAGACCAAGTGTAATGGACTTGAATTCCAGATCTGTGAAAATAATCACTGGTCGACGACAACTGTGTGTACCACCAAACAAATGAATGCAGATGCTGCCTGTGATGATATCTCCGGATGCGGCATTATTTGTAAGGATGGATATACCGATTGCGATGGCGTTTGCTATAATCTATCGGCTAATACCGAGCATTGTGGTTCCTGTTCGACGACATGTAACGTTGATAATGCGTCAAACCATTGTTCTGACAGCATCTGCAGCTTCGATTGCGATGAGGGATTCCATGAATACAGCAACCGATGCGAAGCAGATGATACAACAAACTGCGGTGAACACGGCAATGCATGCAAGGTTTCAAATGCTCTGAACAGTTGCGAGAATGGGGAATGCAAATTCCAGTGTAACGATGGTTATCATTTTAGCGAAACGGAAACCGGATGCTCCTCCGATAACGTGTTGAATTGCGGTGGCGTTGGCATCGTTTGCGGAACCAATCAGATCCCCCATGGTGCCGGATTTGAGTGCAGCAACGGCATTTGTAACGTGGTCGATTGCGAACCGGGTTATCACGTGTATCAGAATGCATGTGAGCCAGATGATTTGGACAATTGTGGCTCCCATGGTGTGGTTTGCAGCAGACCCAATGGAACCCCATCCTGTTCGACTGGAACATGCACGGCAATTTCGTGTGATGGCGGGTTCCACCTGTATAACGGTGCATGTGAAAAAGATGATGTCGCCAATTGCGGCGGACATGCCAGAGAGTGCAGAATCTCAAATGGCACACCTTCATGCCCGATTGGCGTTTGTACCCCCAGCGCATGTGATTCGGGATTCCATATCTATAACAACACATGTGAGGCTCATAGCAATACGAATTGCGGTGCGCATGATACTCCATGCTCAGTCCTGAATGGCGTCGGGTCGTGCTCAACGGGTACATGTACGGTGACTGAATGCCGCGATGGGTATCACGTCTTTGGAAATACCTGCGAAGCGCACAGCCTTGCAAACTGCGGTAATCATGATGAGACTTGCAGTATCTTAAACGGTGTCGCAACCTGCACAACCGGTGTTTGTAAGCTCTCCAGGTGCAATAACGGTTACCATGAGTATAATGGCGCTTGCGAGGCGGATGATTTGCAGAATTGTGGTACTCACGCAAATGCATGTAACGTTGCCAATGCCGAGAATTATTGCTCATCCGGTAATTGTGGCTTCGTTTGTATCCCTGGGTTCCATACATTCGATGGCAGATGTGAGGAAAATTCGGTATCGCATTGCGGAAGCCATAATATCGCTTGCGAACCCGGACAATTCTGCGGCGCAGGCGAATGTGGTGCATGTCAGACCGGTCAGCATCTGAATGGCAATTCCTGCGAGCCCGATAGCATTGATAATTGCGGATCTCATGGCACTGTCTGCTCTATTGATAATGGCAGACCTTCTTGCCCAATGGGTACTTGTACGCCGGATGTCTGCGACAATAACTATCATATCTATAGCAATATGTGCGAATTTGATGATATCGCAAACTGCGGCGAACATGGCGTAAAATGTCAGACTTCTTTCGCATCTAATTACTGTGATTCCGGATCCTGCTCTTTTGACTGTAACGTGGGATACCACAGGTATGATTCAATATGCGAAGTCAATGATGTGACAAATTGCGGCAATCACGGGCATCATTGCCTGATTGACAATGGTATCCCTTCCTGTCCTGATGGCACTTGCAAATATACATGCAATCCTGGCTTCTGTGATAATGGTACAACCTGCGTAGATCAGAAAACGGATATGGATCATTGCGGCGGCTGCAACAACACGTGCAATACAGATAAAGTGGCTGCATCTCTGGAAGTTGTCTGCTCATCCGGAACATGCATCGCAACAAAATGCCGCGATGACTATCATCTCAAAGATGGCAGCTGCATACCAAATGAATGTGAAAACGGTATGACGAGTTGTACCAACAAATTAGGTATCGGTCAGCTCAGCACTTGTACAAATGGTGTGTGGAGTATACCAGTGAGCTGTTCAAATGCATCGTGCAACAGCTCCGCTGATGGTTGCGGCGGTTGTCTGAATGGCTCAAAACAATGTCAGGGCAGTGCATCGCAACAAATCTGTGACAATGGCGAGTGGGAAACGATTGCTTGCACGCCTCCAAATGATGCCGATCCAACTTGTTCAGATGGCGTTTGTGATTTTCAATGTAAATCTGGATTCACTGGAAATGGTGTCGAGTGTATTCCAAACGCTGAATATTGTCCTTCCAACAGTGCCACTCGCTGTGTCAATGACGCTGAGAATGGTTCGGGAACGATGCAGATTTGCAGGAACAACAGGTGGAGTATACTGCAGCCCTGTGATAATGGGGTGTCCTGTAATAATACGGAAACGGCTTGTGGCAGCTGCCTCAGCGGTACTAAACAATGTGATGATAGAACGCCACAGACCTGTACGAATGGTGCATGGGTCAGCGCCAATGCATGCAATTCGGATTTGTATTGCAATAATGGTACCTGTGCCGCTTGTGATGCCAATACACATGTCTGGAACAATGGTTGTGAAGAAGATTCTGTTGCAAATTGCGGATCCCACGATAATGCGTGTGAACCGCCATTGCATGGCAACGCCGTGTGCAGTGGCGGTTCCTGTACATTCAGATGTGATGATGATTATACAAATACCGGTACGGCATGTGTGCACAATGATGCATATTGTGCGGTAATCAACGAAGAACGCTGTGTCCTGAATGGAACACTTGGAACAATGCAAAAATGTATTGGGAATGAGTGGACCGATCAGAATCATTGTGATGGAAATGCTTCTTGTAACAGTACCAATACATCATGCGGCATATGTCGCAATGGCGCTGTTCAATGTGATGACAGAACACCGCAGACCTGTGTCGGGGGGGCATGGAGTAATGGAGATGCATGCAATACCACAACCCAGATTTGCAGTGGTGGCAGCTGCCAGGTTTGTTCCGGCGATACGCACGTGAGTGGAAATGAATGCGAAGCAAATAGCATTGAGAATTGTGGTTCACATGGAAATAAATGCAATAAACCGGCAAACGGAAGTGCCGTATGTAACCTCGGAATTTGCGGTATTACATGTGATACAGGGTTCACAAGTGATGGGTCTTCGTGCATTTCAAACAGCTCTTTCTGCAGCACGCCTAATGCAACTCGCTGTGTGAACGTCGGAAACACTGGTAAAATGCAGAAATGTTTGCAAAATGAATGGAGCGATACAGCCCCATGTGATGATGGCCATTCATGCAATAATGGTGGTACGGCATGCGGTGCGTGCGTGAATGATGATGTGCGGTGCAATGAAAGAATCCCGCAAATTTGCGTTACAGGAAGCTGGAGCGGCAGCATGCCTTGTGATTCTTCTGAGATCTGCAGCAGTGGATCATGCAGTGCTTGCGGAGCTAATGCACATGTCAATGACAATTCCTGCGAACCGGACAGCGTATCGCACTGCGGTGCTCATGGACTTGAATGTCATGCACCACAAAATGGTACGCCTAAATGTACGAACGGTACATGTGATTTCGATTGTGTATCCGGATATACCGGCAATGGATCCAGATGTATTGCTAACGATGTTTACTGCACACGAATCAATGCAACGCGCTGTGAAAACTTCGGTACAACAGGCAAAATGCAGAAATGTATAGATAATGAGTGGACGGTTCAGAGCTCTTGTTCAGACAGCAATTCATGTAACGCCGGTGGTACTTCATGCGGTGGTTGTATCAATAATGCTCTGACTTGTTCGGGGCGAAATCCGATGCTTTGTGAAAATGGTGAATGGGTTGATAATGGCGTTTGTAATACAACAAATCAGATTTGCAACGGCGGCGCCTGCACAACATGCGATTCCAATTCGCATGTCTGGCTCAACGATTGTGAGCCTAATAGTGTAATGAATTGCGGTGCGCATGAGCACGAGTGCCATATTCCATCCAATGGTTCTGCAACCTGCAATTCCGGTGAATGCGGTATTGTCTGCAATTCCGGATTCACTGGCAATGGCACGGATTGTATCCCGGATAATTTGTATTGTTCAACTAACAACGCTACGCGTTGTGTCAATGTCGGAACGGCCGGAAAAATGCAGAAATGCATCGGTAATCAATGGACAGATCAGTCTTACTGTTCGGATGATGTTTCCTGCAATAGCGGGGGAACGGGGTGCGGAAGCTGCGTGAATGGTGATTCCACATGTTCCGGACGTACGCCGAAATCGTGCAGTGGTGGGGCCTGGATCGGCAACACTGCATGCGGCGCTGCGGAAGTATGTATCAATGGAAGCTGCAGTGCGTGTAATGGCGATACACACGTTTGGGAGAATACCTGTGAACCGGATAGCGTCCAGCATTGTGGTACGCATGGCAATTTCTGTCATGCACCACAAAATGGTACGCCTGTATGCAGTGGAGGAACTTGCGACTTCGACTGCAATGAAGGTTATACCAGTGACGGATCTTCTTGTATTTCTAACGATTCCTATTGCGCGAACAACAATGCCACTCGCTGCGTTAACGACGGTACAACCGGAACGAATCAGAAATGCGTGGATCATCATTGGACTCCGCAGGGAGCGTGCGATAATAACTATTCATGCAATAGCGGAGGTACCGCTTGCGGAAGTTGCGTGAATAATGATGTGCGCTGTTCTGGCCGCGCACCTCAGATATGCTCGAAAGGCGTGTGGGTCGGTAATGGAACATGCAACACGTCCAGCGAGATCTGTGAGAATGGCAGCTGCCAGACCTGCGGTTATAATCAGCATGTATATGAAAATACCTGCGAAAACAATACGCCTTTGGATTGCGGTTCGCATGATAATGAATGCACGGTTCCCGAGAATGGTGAAGCTGTCTGTATCAATGGTGCCTGCGATATTAAATGCAGAGATGGGTACAAACCATACAAAGGTGAATGTATTGCGCTCAGTCTGTATTGTGAGGAACAAAATGAGTTCCGCTGTAATAACGTCGACAATATTGGTGTCGTTGATGAGTGTAAGAATTACAGATGGACGTTCTATAAATCCTGTGAGCCGAATTCGTGCAGCGGTAAGGAATGCGGTGTGTGTGTGGATGGCAAAAAACAGTGCTCCGGAAGAACACCGCAGACATGTACAAACGGTGGATGGAGCAACGATTCACCGTGTGGTGCATTACAAATTTGCAACAACGGCTCGTGCCAGAATTGTGGCTCAGACCAGCATGTAAATGGTAATTTGTGCGAGAATAATTCGACATCCAACTGCGGAACACATGGTAATAAATGTACAGCTCCTTCGGAACATGGCGTCGCCACCTGTATCGGCGGCATTTGCGATATTCTATGTGATGAGGGATATCTCCCCGACGGCACTGAATGCATACCTGATAATAACTATTGTACAAACGTGGGTGTTAACAAATGTATAAATGAAGATAACGTCGGAACTGTTTTTGAATGCAATTCTGAACATCAGTGGAAGTGGTATAAAGACTGTGATCCCAATTCATGCCACGGAGACGGTTGCGGCAGTTGTAAAAATGATGATATAAAGTGTGATAACAGAACGCCAAAAACATGTACAAATGGCGAATGGACAGGCAACTCGCCATGTGGCAGTTCTCAAATCTGCAATAACGGATCTTGCCAGAATTGCGGTTCAGACCAGCATGTTAATGGTAATTCGTGCGAAAATAATTCGATCTATCATTGTGGTTCACACGGCAATGCGTGTCATAAACCGTCGGAATATGGCGTGGCTGTTTGTGTAGGTGGTGTTTGTGATATTGAATGCAAAGAAGGCTATCTGCCCGAGGGTAATGAGTGCGTAAAAGACGATAATTACTGTGAAGCCCCCGGTACATTCCGGTGTATCGATATCGGTTTGATTGGGCGCATGGATATGTGTAATGATGAGAATCAATGGGAATTCTATAAAGATTGTGAAACCGCTTCGTGCAATCCGGAGGAACTGAATTGCGGCGATTGTAAAAATGGGATTCGAAAATGTGAGGAAAGAACTCCGGTACTGTGTTCCGGAGGACATTATCTCGCCGAACCGGAATGTGAAGATACTTCAATTTGCAGCAATGGTTATTGCGTCGCGTGCGGCGCTGGCAAACATGTGCATGGAAATGAATGCGAAACCGATGATATTGAAAATTGCGGCGCACACGGAAATGTATGTGAACCTCCCTCCGCACACGGTGAACCTGCCTGCATCGCTGCTGTTTGCGGCGTGATATGTGAAGATGGCTTTGTTCCTGACATGGATGGTCATGAATGTGTACCTGATGAAACCTATTGTGAGGAGGTTGGATCATCGCGATGTGTGACCTCTGGTGGTGAGAGCTTTGAGGAGTTATGTAACGATGACCAGCACTGGGAGTTAAGTAAAAGATGTGAAGGTATCTCGTGTAACCCGGAAAATACCGCTTGTGGTGAATGTATGAATGGTTCAAAACAATGCAGCTATAGAACACCGCAGACCTGTAATTATGGTGCTTGGACTGGTAATTCACCATGTGATCCTGATAAAATATGTAATACCAGCACCGGCGTTTGTCAGTCCTGTGGTTCAAATCAGCATGTTAATGGTAATTCCTGCGAAACCAATTCGATATCAAATTGCGGCTCACATGGTAATTTCTGTACAGCGCCTGATAACGCAACGCCAGTTTGTTCCGGCGGCAATTGCACATATAGTTGTAATACGGGATTTTATCCGGTGGCAGATGCATGTATAAGCAGCAGTTCTTCATGCGACGACAGCGAATATG
The DNA here is from genome assembly GCA_946415045.1 of uncultured Myxococcales bacterium. Classification (GTDB taxonomy): domain Bacteria; phylum Myxococcota_A; class Bradymonadia; order UBA4248; family UBA4248; genus UBA4248. The sequence goes on along the minus strand of CAMKRB010000024.1, from coordinate 3,414 downwards.
TTGAACGTACTTTGGAAGATGGTTCGACTGTCATCCTGTATTGTATCAAGAATGAAGATGAGCTGGAAACAATGGCGGATAGTATCAGTCAGAACGTTCCTTATCCTTATCCGGATGGCTTGCCACCTGAAGTCAGTGGCTACGTGCTCGCAAAAAACATGGACTTCAGCACCTGGAATAAACCAATTGGAAATGATGATAATCCATTCTCGCTTGTATTCTACGGTGATGACAAAACTATTACGGTTGCTGACGAATCTGATTCGGGACTGTTTGGAAAAGTGAAAAGCGCTACAATTGAGCACCTGCAGTTTGTTACAAAAGTGAAAACAGATTATCCTGATATCGGTGGTCTGGCCAACAGTGCTGAATCTTCTATGATTCATTTTGTCATTGGAAATGTTGACATCCAGGGGGCAAACAATGTCGGCGGTCTGATTGGAAATGATCAGGGCGTTATACTGACCTATTCCTCTGTTTTAGGAATGGTTTCTGCTGAAGGCGAAAACGTTGGTGGGTTAATTGGCCAGGCCATAGAAAGCAATATTGCCAACTGTACTCTGTCAGAGATTACTATTCACTCCAATGGCAATGACGCCGGTAGTATGGTTGGTCATGGTGAGGGAATATCAATCAATGAATCCACTGTCTCCGAACCATGTGAAGTAAAATGTGCTGCTCAATGCGGTGCTGTTGCCGGATGGCTCAGTGAATCTTCCAATATTGTAAATGTTACAAGTGATTGCAGGGTGGAGGGAACGGCCGGTGGCGTGATCGGCGGTTTCGTCGGTACAATAAATGATTCAACAATTCTTCACTCTTTAAGCGCTGGAACTGTGACGAACAATATGTCCATTTCCGGTGGATTCATCGGTATGTCAAATAACTCAAAAATCTCTGAATGCGTGTCATTTGTATCGGTGAGTGGAGAACAGGGGGAGTGCGGTGGATTTGTTGGCGTGAATTCATCTGATGAACAGGAATACTTTAACTGCGCCGCATTTGGTGATGTGGTTTGTAATGGTGATTTGGTCGGCGGATTTATGGGTTGGGGATATGGCGTGTTCAATAATAATCTTGCTGTTAATCGCTTGACAGGTATGGAGAATGTCGGCGGCTTCGCTGCTATGATCAGTCAGCCATCATCCACCATCAGTGAATTCTATGCAATCGTAAGGCTCATCAGTACGAATGGTATCTACTATTACTTCGCTAATACCAATGGCGGAGCCAGTGTGAGTAAAGTATATTATGATGAGGGAGATGGTGATTGTCGTGCTGTGACGTGCGAGATCGCCGATGTTGATTATGGGGAGGAAATTAATAATGTGGAATGGGAGGACAATGTGGTTAAGACGCCGGACTATGGAAATACTATACAATGTAAACTGCTCGGCGGTGAGGATATAACGATTACGGTTCCGTCAGGTATTATGGATTTGGTGTCAATAGGTTGTTCTGAATAGTGTGAGGGGGCCAAGCCCCCTACGGTGCTATTGGCCGGCGTTTTCTTTTGCACTCTGCGTGCAAAAGACGCCGCCAATACGCACCTACCCCCGCTGCGGGGTTCCCCCGCAACGCCCCGCTCTATGGAGTTTATATGAATAAAAAACTCATCTTTGGTTTTCTGTCTTTCTTTGTACTTTCGGGAATTACCGGGTGTACTCTGGAAGAGCCGAGGACAGTCGGCGAACGCTGTGAGGCCTCCTATTTCCAGTTGAATTCCGGTGAGGGTATTCATCCAGGTGACAGCGTCGAATATGATTACTATTTTGCAGGCCACGCATGTCCGCCGGATATCCCGTTTTGCCGAACGATGAATGGCGAGGAATTCTGCAGTGCACGAAAAGAAGCCTGTCCGGATAATACCCATTTATTTGAGGGCGATTGTGAACCAAATAGTGTTGAAAACTGCGGCGCACATGGTACCGATTGCCTGGCCAGCCCCGGTTGGTATCGCGCAGAATGCAATGCACAGGCCGTTTGTGTGGCAACAGATTGTCACGATGGTTACACGCTGGTTGATGGATCATGCCAGTCTGCTGACCAGTGCTGCGGGAATTATTGCAAGAATTGTACATTGACGACAAGCAGCCCTCTGTGCTCGGTGGATACATGCGTGTCTGTGTGTCCGGGAGAAGGTGAGATTAATTGCGGCGGAAGCTGTATCGATCCCAAAACAAGCCGCACGTATTGCGGGTCTGACCAAAGCTGCCAGCTCAATATATGCAGAGTTGAAAAAGGCGAAACCTGTATAAACAAGCGCTGCGATTGCCCGGTCGGGTTTGAGCGCTGCGGCGATGATGTATGTACGGATTTGCGCACCACAGAGCATTGCGGCAGTTGTGATAACGATTGTACAGCGATGGATGGCTGGCGTGACGGCAGATGTGAATCGGGCGTTTGCAAGCTGGAGGCTTGTCGCGTCGGGTACCATCTGGTGGTGTCGGATACTGGCGAAAAACAATGTGAGGCAGATACCATCGAACGCTGTGGCTATGGCAAGGAGAATTGCCGTGCTCTGTTTGAGCATTACAATGAACTGGCCTGTGATAAAGGCATCTGCGAGGTAAACAGCTGCGAGACAGGTTACTTTTTGTACGATGGCATCTGTATTGAAAGCAGCGGAGAACAGTGTGGTTCCGTTGATAATATCTGTGGTCCGCATCAGCACTGCAATCGCAGTACATCGACATGTGTCTGCGATGACGGATATACGGATTGCGATGGCGTTTGCTATGATTTGAACACGAGTGCCAGCCACTGCAGCAGCTGCGCGACTTCGTGCAATGTTGAGCTCGCCCAGAATACATGTGATGGCGGCGTTTGCGCATTTAATTGTATGCAGGGTTATGTAAAGACGCAGGATGGAACCGGGTGTGAGCCGCAGATCTGTGAAAACGGCCAGACGAAATGCAATGGTCTCGATTTCCTGATTTGTGAGAACAATGCCTGGAAGACGAGCGAGACGTGTACGACAACCGTGAACAATGCAGTTGCGGCGTGCGATAATGTCTCGGGCTGCGGCTTTGCTTGCAAGCCGGATTATACGGATTGTGACGGCGTTTGCTATGATTTGACATCAAATAAGGATCATTGCGGATCATGCACCAATGCATGCAATGTGGCGGATGCATCGAACACCTGTACATCCGGGAGCTGCACATTTTCATGCGACAGCGGATTCCATGAGTTTGGGCAGACGTGTGAAATCAACAGCGTGACTGACTGTGGTGTGCATGGAAAATCATGTGCGGTGACGAATGCAGAAAACAGCTGTGATAATGGAGAATGCAAATTTGCATGCCATTCGGGGTTCCATGAAAATGAGACCCATACGGCTTGTTCCGGTGACAATCTTGACAATTGCGGAGGCAGCGTTTGCGGCAAGAACCAGATTCCCAATGGGTCCGG
>CAMKRB010000023.1 GCA_946415045.1 uncultured Myxococcales bacterium | reverse complement strand
GATAGCGAGTGCATCCGAGGCATCGACGGGCCACTGGTGCGAGACGCCCAGGAGAATGCGGACCATTTGCGCAACCTGAGGTTTTTCGGCATGTCCGAACGACGTGACGCTCATTTTGACATCTGTGGGCGAGTATTCGAACAGCGGCACACCGAAGCGAGCGCAGGCGCAGATGGCGACGCCGCGGGCGTGACCGAGTTTTATGGCGGCATCGGCGTATTTTTGGTGGAATATGCCTTCGAATGCGACCTCATCGGGCTGCACTTGAGGGAGATATTCAGACAGGAATCGGTCGATATGGAGCAGGCGGCAGGTGAACGGTTCATTGCCCAGAACGAGGCGATTCGCGTCGACGTAATGCAGACGCGAACCATCCTGTTCGATGAGTCCATAGCCCATATACCGGGATCCCGGGTCGATGCCGAGAATGCGTTTGACGGGCATGATTAGGCGTCGAGTTTTTCCATGATTTCGTCGGAGATGTCGGCATTTGTGTAGACGTTCTGGACGTCATCGTCATCTTCGAGGATGCCGCAGAGTTTGAGGAGGGAAGCGGCGGCTTTTTCGTCGACGGAGACGAGGGTAGTGGCGACGCGGGCGATTTCCATGGTGTCAATTTTATAGCCGGCTTCTTCGAGTTTTTGGGAGACGGCGGCGACTTCGGACGGAGCGGTAAGGATTGTGCCGTCTTCGTTGACATCTTCGGCACCGGCATCGAGGGCGGCCATCATGACTTCATCGGCATCGTTGTCGCCTTCGAGTGTGATCTGACCGACGGTTTTGAACTGCCATGCGCATGAACCGGCTTCGCCCATCTGGCCGCCATTTTTGGAGAGCATGGATCGGACGTTTGCGACGGTGCGATTTTTGTTATCGGTAAGTGTTTCGATGAGGATGGCGACACCACCGGCACCGCGGCCTTCGTATACAATCTGGTCATAATGGACCTGCTCGCCTTCACCGGAGCCGCGTTTGATGGCGCGTTCGATGTTGTCTTTGGGCATATTGCAGGCTTTGGCTCTCTGGATGGCGAGACGGAGGGCGGCGTTGAATTCGGGATCCGTTCCGGCCTGGGCGGCGACGATGAGCTCGCGGACGACCTTGGTCCACGACTGCGAACGCGCTGCGTCTGTTTTTGCCTTTTTATGCTTGATGGTACTCCACTTATTATGACCTGACATAGAACCTCTTATACATGGGGATCTCGCGATCCCGTTTAAAAACTACGGCTTGCGCCGCACCGGGCGTTAGGATTGCAACGCCATCGACCTGACGGATCGGTTTTTTACACCCCGCGCAATGTGGCGACAACAGATTTCAAAATCGGACTGTATTTTTTTTTGCAGTGAGCTGCGGCAAAACCGCAGACAGAAAACTTTGGGATATTATTGTTGACGTTTTGGGGCTTTAAGACCTAAGATACCAAAGCCCTTATCGGGTTTGAGGTATCACCTGTATGGAGTTAAACAAATGACAGTGAAGAATCGTGGGATTCGTTATCATATTGGCGTGTTTGCGATCGCAGCAAGCTGTGCACTTTTTTCGGCCTGCAGTCAGGCGGATGTCAATACGCCCGAAGGTCTGCTCAAATCTCTTGAGACACATAAACAGCTGGACAAGGCTATTCCAAAGATTTCCAGCATGGTCACGCACCCTCAGGATCTTGAGCCATACGTTCCCGCTCTGATGGACCTTTATATGAAAGGTTCGTCCTTTGACCGCGAAGTGATTCAGGCTCTGGCTGCCTATGGCAAGCCCGAAGTCGATGCTGCGCTCAAAAAAGCTGCATCCAATAAAGACTACAAACAGGTGATGCAGGCTGCCTATGGTGCCAAGAAATCCGGGAATATTGAGGTGATTTCCCAGTTGCTGAGCAGCTTCGACAGCCAGTCCAATCCCGAGGTCAAGCGCGTGATTCTTGAAATCGGAACGTCGGTAAAGAGCGACGGTCTGACCAAAAAAGCACTCGAAATCCTCAATTCAAATGTGGACGAGACACCGTTCAATCTGCTCAGAACGAGCTGTGATGTGCTCGCAAATCAGAAAGATCCCAACGCAGTCGATACGCTGATGAAGATTCTGTATCACCAGGATGGCGTCGGCCGTACGCTCACGTCCAACTGCACCAAGGCTCTGCTGGCACTCGATCGCGATGTCGTGGCTCCTGTACTGCTCAAGGCCTTCAAACTCGAAAATGCCGATTTGAACGAATACGTCAAGTCTCACCCCGATACCCTGACTCCGGAAACGATTCGCAACAATACCGCCAATGCCCTCGCCCTCTTCCGTTATCAGGATGCGGTTGAGCCAATGCTGGATTACCTCGGCAATACCCACACCATTCCTGTTCCCGGCACTCTCGCTATCCGTCCGGTGCTCGATCCGGGCTGGCCGGCATGGGCTTCCCTCGTCGGTATCGCCGCTCAGTCCACCATCTTCGCACTCAATGATATCGGTGTGAAAGGCAACGAACGCGCCAAAAAGATTTTCACTGATATCTTCAACTGGACAAACGAATACAAGTCCAAGTTCAAATACGCCATCGAACTGACCGGTACCACTAATATCGAGGTCTCCCAGCGCGTGAATGCGTTCCGTGCACTTCGAGAGAACGATTTGATTTCAAATGCAGAGACGCTCGAAATGGTGAATGCGCTCAAGGGTGAAGAATTCCAGGACGAAAAGAAACTGCGTCCGTGGGCTCGCGCATCGATCGGTACCGATATGGTAACCTACTGTGCAATCACCTCAAAACCCGGTGATACCCAGACGATCTGGAACGCTTTCAATGAGCTCAAATCCAATGAGTTCAATGTGCCAGTGCCCGCAGATCCCGATGCTCCGAAACAGCCGCACATGAATGACGCCGTTTCCAAACGTATCGATGATGTGAAGCCGGCTTTCGAACTCGCCGATCGCTGCAGCAATACCTATGCGTGTTTCGCCAAGGAACTTGAGAATGCAGACAAAAATGAAGCTTCGGCAAGCTACATCCGCACCAAGATCATTTATGAGCTCGGTTTTTCGGGAGATCATCAGTATTTCGATGTGATCTGTGACGAATTCAAGAAACTCGATGTGTTCGCACAGATGTATGCGACAAAGTCGCTCGCACAGCTCGGCAATCGCGAGGATGTTCCCAAGATCGAAGAATTGATTACGAAGCTTTCACGCGATATGAATCAGATTCAGTATCAGGCAGCCAAACCCAATCTCGAAGGCCTGATTACGACGCTGAGCAACAAGTAAGCGCTTCGAACCAGTTTTAGGATAAAAAAAGACCAGAATCGACCCCAACGCCGACTGGTCTTTTTTTTGGCTGTATTTATCCCCCCATATGACCGGAACCGAAATATGTTTGTACCGCCGATTGCCCCACAGATACCGCTCAATCCGATGATTTCCCATCTGCAGCTGGAGCTGGAATGGCTCAAGGCACTGCTGGAGACCAGAATCAGGGAAATGCAGGCTGTCGGGCTATTGCCCGGTGCTGAAAAACTGCGCCCCGGAGCTGTGATTTATCCGCAGGAAGTCGAGGCCAGACTGCATGCAAACGATGAAATCGGCATCGATCCGACATCAGATGAGATCGAGGCCAACCAACGGCTTGCAGTTGTCGAAAAGAGACGCAATGCGTACTACAAAAGGTATACCCAGTTTGACACCTCGTCACCGCTGGCTTTTCTGCGGCAGCAGTTTCATCTGAATGATGCGCAGTATCTGTTGCTTTTGATGGTGGTCGCACCTGCATTTGACCCTTCGTTTTCCAGGCTGTATGCATTTATCCAGAATCACTTTGAGCGCGATTATCCCACGCTATCGCTGTATATCGAGGTGTTTGGCAAGAACCGGGATGCTTCGTATCTGAACAGTCTGATTGCGCCCGGCAGTCTGTTGCTTTCGCAAGGGCTCATCGAGCTTCGGACGGTTTCGTCATGGCTGCCGCCCAATAAGCAGCCACTTGCGCTGCCGCAGCGCATCCAGGCTTTTGTGGGCGGCATTGAGATGCTTGATCCCAACATTGCATCCTATTCGGAACTGCGCACCCGGGATCAGCTGTGTACGCCAACGATGCTGTCGCCAAAGCAGCACAACGAGTGGTATGGCCGAATCGAGAAGATCAAGGCGCTGCTCGGTGCGGGCAAACCGCTGCCGCTGTGCTATCTCACCGGTCCCTCGGGATCCGGCAAACGCCGGTTCGGGCAGGAGGTCGCTGCGCTGTTGAACCGCGATTTGCTGTGCGTCGATATCAAGTCTGTACAGATGGCTTTCGAGGATTTCGGCTACGGATTGAGCTGTGCATGCCGCGAAGCCATGCTGCACAATGCGTTATTGTGTCTGTATAACTGGGAAGGCCTGATTTTGCCCACGACTGCCGAAGATGCCAATTTCCATGCACAGATCGCGGCGCTGCATCTGAATGTGTGCCGTTGTCTGGACAGTATTTTGTCGTGGCATCCGCAGACGATTGTGATTACTTGCCAGAACAGCGTATCATTCCCACCGCGGCTTGAGTCGCGCAATGTTGAATCGCTGCGCCTGACCATGCCGGATCACAATACGAGCAGGGAGGTGTGGGATCGCGCCATGCCGCCCGATATCCGTGATGAAAACTGCGATATCCAGGCTTATGCCGAGAATTTTCATCTCACGCCCGGTCAGATCATCCAGGCGGTACGCGAAGCGGCATATGCCTCAGAACCGAGCCCTGTCGTCGATTCCAGACATATCATTGGTGCGGTCAAAGCCCAGATGCGCCACCGGCTGAGCGAGCATGCGACGCTCATCGAAAAGACCTATCGCTGGGAAGATCTGATCGTTCCGAAAGATCTGGAAACGCAGCTCAAGGAAATCGTCTACCGCTATCAGTATCGCGCCCGCGTACTCGACGACTGGGGACTTGGCGACAGATTCGGTCACGATATCGGTTTGTCCGCGTTGTTCGATGGTCCTCCGGGAACCGGAAAAAGTATGTGTGCAGCGCTCATTGCCAATGAAATCGGTATCGATATCTATCAGGTGGATCTGTCGCGTATCATGTCCAAATATGTGGGTGAGACCGAGAAGAATCTCGCACAGATCTTTAATGAAGCAGAAAATGCCCAGGCTATGCTGCTGTTCGATGAGTGCGACTCGCTGTTTGGAAAGCGCACAGACGTGAAGAATTCCAACGACAAATACGCCAATCTCGAGGTCAATTATCTGTTGCAGCGCATCGAGCGGTTTCCCGGGGTTGCCATTCTCACCACCAATTTCCCTGCGGGAATCGACGAGGCTTTTGCGCGTCGTCTTTCTTTGCGCGTTTCATTTCCCAAGCCGACCAAAGCCGATCGCGCCCGTCTGTGGCAGTCGATGCTTCGAAATGCCCGGCTTCCCAAGGGGAAAATCGACTATCGCGAACTCGCGACTGCTTTCGAGTTTACCGGCGGTTACATTCGAAACTCGATTCTTCGCGCGGCATTTATCGCCGCATCCACCGACAGCGTCGTCGATCAGGATACGCTCTATCAGGCGGCCCGCATCGAAATGAAGAGCATGGGACGCCTCGTATCTCATAACGACGAGGACGAAGTATGAACCGATTGCCGGATGCAACTGAATCACCGCATGCTGCGTTTTTGCGTGCCATTCAGGAATGGGTTTGGTCGCGGTTTCCCACGCGCCAGCTCTCGGCTTCTGACATTTTTTATAGTTTGCAGTGGGCCGAATCTCAGATTCCTGCATCGGTATTTATCAAAAGTTTCGATCTGTTTCTGCAGGCGCATCCCCATCATTTTGATGAAGGATGCAAATTGTCGAAACTACAGTATGAAGCGTCCAGAATCATTGGTGAGCAGCAAAAGGCGACTGCTCAGTCTCCGCAAAAAAAAGAGATTCAAATCGTCTGTGATCCCTACGAAACCGCGCTAAAATATATTACGATCTGCGGTCAGAGAACCGATAATCCGATTCTCAGGGACGAATTGCGAAAGTTATATGCATCGTTCAAATCGGCAAAAACACAGGCTGAGCAGAAATATACAAACTGGAACAAACAAACAGAGGCATTTTATAAATACAAAGCCGAAGCATTTTTGTTGTGGCAGGAATCCGTTCAACATCTTTGTTCGTACTGTCTTTCGCTATTGTCGGACGTCGAGCAGGAGAAGATAAAAACGCTCACGCCGGCCGAAAAGATGCATTGTTTTCAGCTTGGCCCCGAGGCTGAGTCAATTTATGTCGATCGAATCCTGCGCGAAAAAGTCGCCAGATATTTTGATTTCGAAGAACTGCTGAATTCCATCTGATATGATTTATACCGAAATGGCGCGCCGCGTGCGCCATGATCTCATCAAACATCTCGATATTCCGGCTCCCGGGCAGATGCTCAGTGAAGCCGAAGCCCGTGTATTGCTGCGCCGGCTGTTTGATTCCGCAAACGGCATCTGCCAGATGGCGACGGTCTGGAGCTTTCGTCTGCGTCACGACGACAACTGGAATGAAGCCCTGTCTCCCTATCTTGACAGCATCCTTCATCACTGCCAAAAGCTGACCTCGTTCGAATCCGATCTCAAAAAGAATCTTCTGGATGGCGGGACGGTGGACGGTGAAATTATCGGCCTGTTGCAGCAAATCGTCGAATCCGTGCACGATTTTGATGCGCAGTGCATGCAGTTATATCAGGCTGAAAACGGCGCAGAATCTGTCGATGATGAAGCAGCAGCGCTGGAATTCTTTCAGTTTGCGCCTCCCGAAGAAACGGCACCGGATCCCCCCGAACCCAGCCTGCCATTTCCTGAAACGCCAATCGAACGTCGTCTTCGCATTCTCGTCGTCGACGACAATCTCATGTCGATCGACAGACTGCAGTCTCATCCGCAGTTCAGGGAACGCTTTACGTGGGCGACGCTGTGCGACGAGAATATCGGTTGCCTGGAATGCCCAAAGCGTGATGGATGCCAGTTGCGGCGCGCACGCAACTATCGCGAAACGCTCGAAGTGCTGATGCGGATGCAGCAGCGTCACCAAAAACTCGACGCCCTGCTGATGGATGTGCGCTTTGATGCACTCGAACCCCAGGAATTGCTGTGGCTTCCCGAAATGCCTCACATCAATCAGGAAGAACAGGTCAAATCGCTGCAGGGGCTCATCATTGCCCGCCGTTTGCGCCAGAACCCGCAGTTTCGCGAGCTCCCCATCGTTCTGATGACGACGCGCAGCCGGTTGCCCGAAAATGCCGCACGATTGCTTCAGGATCTTGAAGGTCTTCAGTTTGTCGACGACGAAGCCAGTCTGGATGTCCTCGCCACTCGTCTGGAAAGCGTTGCGCGCATTGGCAACGAATCGCCGGTAGAATCCGGCTATTTCTGGGGAACATCTGCGCGCGTCCAGAACATCCGGCGTCAAATCGAGATCATGAGCATCGGTCCGCGCACCATGTTTATTACCGGTCCCAGCGGTTCTGGTAAAAGCTCACTCGTCGAACACATTATTTACCCGCTCAGCGGGCGCAATAAGCTCGTCACGCTCGATCTCTCGTCGGTTCCGGATACACTGGTCGAAAGCGAGCTGTTTGGTCATGTCAAAGGCGCATACTCTGGTGCGACGCACGATCGCGCGGGGCTTGTCGAAGAAGCCGACGGCGGCATTCTGTTTTTGGATGAAATCGGAAATCTGTCGCTCGAAAATCAGCGCAAACTCTTGCTGTTCCTTCAGGATAAGATGGTCCGCCGTGTCGGCGCATCGCACGAAACCCGCAAGCATGTCGACGTCAAAGTCGTCGCCGCGACGCATCTCGATCTCAGTGCCGAAGTCTCTGCCGGTCGCTTCCGCTTTGATCTTTATATGCGCCTGGGACCCGCGATGCGCATCAGTTTGCCGGCACTTTGCGAACGCCGCGAAGAATTCCCCGAACTCATCAAAACGCTCGTCCTCAAAATTCTCGACAGCGACGATATGCATCCCTACATTGCCCAAATCAGCCGGAATAGCAAGGTCGTCGTCGATTTCGGAACGAACCAGGCCATCGATACGCATGCGCTTTGTGTGCGCTTCAAGCCGGCGACGCGCGATCTCTTTCTTTCCTATGGCTGGCCCGGCAACACCCGTGAACTCGAAAGCGTCATCGATACGCTGCTGCTCAAGGCGCTCTTCGACATGCGCGTGGCCTCATCCCCAAACAAAATCATTGAAATCGACCACTACTACGCACTCTCGCTGCTGGGCGTGATCGGCAAATCCATGCCCGCAGCCGATTCATCCGCCAATACTGCACCAGCCGACGAATCCGCCCCCATCCTGTCACTCATTCACGGACAGGTCGGCGATTTCAACGAATTGCGGCAAACACTGGAGAAACAGTATCTCTGCTTGCTGTACAAAAAGTGCAACAGCGATCTCGGTGCGATGGGTACCGCGTTGTTCGGGGATGGCAGCAAAACGACTCGCCATAAAATCATGATTCGCATGAATCAGCTTGGCGTGAGTCTGCGCACACTGAAAAAGTCATAGAAATGTGGTGTGGCGCGGGCTATGGCGCGTTGCGCCATACGCCCAGCGTGCCCGGCTATCTGCGATACGCCGGGCAATGATTGCATGTCCATCAAACACAGACGCCGCGTATCCCGGGACGGGATAGCGGCGTCAGGCGAGCGTATTGCCCCGCAGGGGCAAAAGCGAGCAGTGCCGGGACGATAACATGTCCCGGCACCCCCAGGTGTTTGTTATTTCATCAGCGTAATCCGGACGAATCCGTCACCCTTGTGTCCGACTTCCTCGCTTCCCGAAACAGAAGCGAAGGAGGCATTTCCGGCAATCGATTGGGCGTTGGTAAGCTGGTATTTGGGATCGACGAGATAGCCTTCTACGACCGTCGCCGACACAGGTATCATCGTCAACTGTGGTGATTTGGTCCGCATTATTCAGACATTCCCTAAGTCTTGGCTGCGCGTTTTTTGTTTAGCCGTGGCAGACGGCATCGGCCTGGTCGTCAGGAATGCAGAAGTCGCCCAGAGGCTGAAGCATCATTGGATTGATATACCAGTATGCTGGCAGAATGATACATCGCTCTTGATCTTCGTTTGGCAGTTTTAACCTGATGCGGCAGTTGAGTGCCTCATTGAGGGGCTGATTGGAGCCGTTACTGTTTTGAATGAATAAAGTGCCATTCGCATCGATGGTGTATGGAATGAGTTCATCGGATGGTAAAGCAGCGCTATTTGCACCGGCCATTTTTGCGGCCATTCCCGTGGCGTTTTGGGGATAGTAGAGTGATTTTATCGTGTCTGGAGAGATGGTTTTGATATAACCGGCGAAATTGCCTGCGTGGTTTGCGGATTTGGCAGCGTTATTGAATTTGGGATAGATGATGCAGTGTATCCATTCGGGTTCAGAATCTATACTGCCGGCGATGCTGCCGATATAGTCTGCTTTATTTGGATATGCCTGGAGTTCACCAATAGCTGAGACGGTTTCCAGGCTGAGTTTATTTTCTGATTGTTGTCCGACGACAAGTCCGAGATATTTGCCGCCATTGATGAAAGCGTTGATATAACCTTCGTAAACGGATGTTTCGCCTTTGTTCTGTCCGATCATGCCACCAATATACTGAGTTTGATCGGTGCTTCCCCATAGATCTGCTGCAATCAAAACATCGCCGAAACCGGCGGATCCGGAATTATATCCGATCAGGCCGCCGATTTGGATGCCTGAAAATTCGATTCTGACGTTGTCTATCCATGCTTTTCCACCGACATATCCTGTGTTGGATCCAACCAACCCGCCGATCTGGTTTGTGCCGTTGATGGCCAGTTCTTTGATGTGCAGGGTGTTGGAGCTTATATGTCTGTCGTTATATCCGGCGATTGTTCCAATTTGGTTCCTTCCGCCAATGGAGAGATTGTCGATGAGAAGACCATCGATACTCACTCGATCGTTTGAACTTTGGGAATCGGGGTTTTCGAAACTGCCCAATATGCCGCCGCATTTGTCGCGACAGGCGATTGTGCCGCCTAACTTTGTATCTGTGATGTTCAGTTTTGTGGTGAGTTTACCGGTGATTCCGCCGACTTCATCTTTGGCGTCCAGGATCATCTGTATCGAAGAGTTTTTCAGGTGTATTTCGGGGCCTTCAAACTGTCCGAACATGCCGCCGATATGATTGCCGCCTTTGGCGGATACATCCAGATGGATATCGTTGAGTTCGATGTGATCGGTGTCATAACCGACGAGTCCGCCGATATAATTTCCGGCGATTCCGGAAGTGTTGATATATTGATTTTGTGCATTGATTTTAACATTTGCCTGGATGTGCTTTATCGTCAAATCAGATGCATCGCTTATAAACCCGACGATACCGCCGCTCCAGATATTGGTTTTGATTTCCACATCGGAATTTGGGGATGCATAGCATTTGTCGGTGCGCACATCCAGATCCTGGCAGCTGTCGATCACGATGATTTGTGCAATTGTCGGAGGGGGCTGCAGATTGAGCATATTACTGAATTCGAATTCATCGAGCCTGGAAACTCTGCCGATAAAACCACCGCAATTGGTTTCACACGCAATGTCTGTTTTGACATAATCTCCGGTGAGAATGGCGCTGCCTGAGATTTCGCCAATGATGCCGCCGATCGCGCTGATCGTTGTACGATACGTCGTGTCATAGAATCTAATATTTTCAGGCAGAATATCGCTGCATTCGACAGAATTGGATTCTTTGTTATAACTGCAATTGTTTTTGAGTTCAGCTATTTCGTCGTCCGTTTGGCCAGTTGTATAGGAATTCTCAATGGTCAGCGTCTGGTGTTTGGTGACAGTTCCGGCACTGGCGACAATGCCGCCGATGCGTTTGGCCATTGTATGAATGCTTCCGATTCTGTAGCTGTTTTTGATGGTATTGCCATAGATCGCGTTCCCGACAAGGCCGCCGACGTTTTGATTTCCTCTGGATTCCAGTTGTGCGTCCGAGTGGCTGTCGGTGATAATGGAGGATTCGATTTGTCCGGCGAGACCGCCCAGATTGCCGTAATCATAATCCCTGAAATTATTGCATTGTCTTTTGCAGGTTTCTGAGTTTTCATTCACAGTAATGTGACTGTTTTCAATAATCAGATTTCCGGAGGTTTCTGAATTTCGTATTTCGCAGTTATCGAGGATGCCGGCAATTCCGCCGACATTGGAAATGCCGTGCACATCGGCGCCAATTCTTGTGTTCTGGATAACAGATTTTTCAATTCTTCCTGCCAGACCGCCTGCAGCCGGATACAGATCGGCCAGGGATATATCTTTATGTTCGTACTTTGTGTACATCTGGAGTTCAGGAATTTCAGGGTATGTGATCTGTGCGCTTTTGAGGTATATCGAATCAAACAGCGCATTTTTAACGTAGCCGAACATCCCGGAATACTGATCGCCCAGAATTGGCTGTTCAAAGGAGATGGCGTGGTTCAGGCCGATGAACGTGATCTGGTCGACAGGTGATTCGGCGCTGCCGAGTGGCGTCCATTGGTCTGTAAAATTGATATCCGAAACGATGATATAGCTATTGTCTGCATTGGATTCCGGGTAGGGTTGGCCGTTGGCGAGGCTGTCGTGAACTGCTTTGAGTTCGTCGGCATTGTGGATGCAAAAAGCCCGTATCTGTTTGTCGTTGATCTGGTAATCCATGTAGCCGTTTGCATCGCAGGGCTGGCACACGCCGTTAATGCACTGCTCCATCCCGGTACAGGCGTGATTGCAGCTTCCGCAGTTCTGGATATCGCGGCTCGTATAAACGTAGCCTGTTTCACATTTGGTGGGGAGATTCGGAGGGCAGGTATCTACGGTTTCGCGTGATTCTGTGCCATTATAGCACGATATTTTTTCCAGTTTTTCGGATGATGGCAGGCAATAATGCTGCATATCATTGCGGCATTCCCCACAGGTGCCTTCTTTGAAGCCATCATCCTCGTATGTGCTGATTAAATCGAATTTGCAGGAATTGACACAGGTTGAGGTATCCCAGATCTCGGCTTTGTTATTGTTGCAGGTCTGAACAATGGTAGCCTGATTTTCGTCGATTTTGCACCGGTATTTGGGGAGTGATTCGCACTGCGGTATGCAGCTGAGCTTGCCGTTTTGATACTGGCTGCCGATTGGGCAGTTGCTGGAGAAGACATAATCGCCGTTGATGCATTCATACATCTGGCATGCGCTATCGAAATGATCTCCATGGCGCCCGTCTTCGGAAAGCACTGTGGTTCGCTTGCCCTCGCTATCCGTTGTTGCGCAGATGACTTCGCCGTTGCGGCATTCCGGGGTGCATGCGAGGACGCCGTCGATCAGTTCGCTGCCGCGTTCACAGTTGACTGAGAGGGATTTGTATTCGCCCTGTGTGCACTGGTACAGCTGACATGGTTTGTCGTTTTGGACGGATGTGCATCGAACGCCGTCTTCGCAATGTCCTGCCTGATAAATCTGCAGATCGCCATACACGTATTCGCCGCAAACGACCATGTCTTCCTGACAAAATGGAAGGTCGCATCCTGAAAGCATCAGGCCCAGCATACATAGCCACAGATAGTTCCTTGTGCTCATGATCACCACCTTTTGGAATGCGTTACCGCGATGTGTTGGCAGGAACATTTGCATGGTACATGCCTCTGGCATGAGTATACATGCACTGCGGCAGTTTAATGAAAAAAAAAGTCTTTGTGCACGGTTTATGGCGAGAAGATTTGGATTTTGATAAGATGCGGATCGGTTTTGGGTGTGCAGATCCAAAGCATAGGGAAGATGAGAGGGGCGTCGTATGGGCGTTAGCCCATAGACGCACCGGGCGGGCCGTATGGGCGTCAGCCCATAGGCCGCCGCACCAAAAAAAGAACAAAGAACGGGACAGTTGGCGCATGTTTACCGGAATTATCGAAACGACGGGACGGATAGAGAGAATACAGCCGATATCGGAGGGCGTGAGCCTGATGATTTCGTGTTGTTTGCAGGCGTATCAGCCAGGCGAAAGCATCGCAGTGAACGGGATATGTCTGACGGTTGTTTCGTTTGGCGATGGTTGGTTTCGTGCAGACGCTTCGTCGGAAACGCTGTCGCGAACGAATCTTGGTGGGCTTCGAGTGGGTGGTGCGGTGAACCTGGAGCGGGCGCTACGTCTTGGAGACAGACTTGGCGGGCATTGGGTTTCGGGTCATGTGGATGGCACGGGAACGATTGCGGCGGTGACGCAGCACGGGGTGTCGAAAGCGGTGAAAGTCGAGGCGGATAGCGGCATTTTGCGATACGTGGTCGAGAAGGGTTCAGTGACACTGGACGGCGCGTCGCTGACCGTGAATGATGTGAGCGAGCGGTCGTTTGAAGTCATGCTGATTCCGCATACGCAGCAGGTGTTGTTTGAGGGGTTTGCGAGTGCGGGTCGCAGGGTGAATATCGAAGTGGATATTCTGGGGAAATATGTGGAAAAACTGCTCACTTGCAAAGACGGGGCGGGGAATGATATAAGCGGTGCGAAACCATCGCTGAGCCTGGACAGGCTGCGGGAGAATGGTTTTTTTTAATCAATCGGGGACGGTATAGCCGCTTGCGTGTCTGACAATCGAAGCCTGTGTGGAGCCTGTTATTGTCTGGGAGCGCGGCGGAAGCTGTTTGCCGGGATAATTGGCTGGTGTATGAAAGTAAGTATTGAACAGGCGATTGAGACGCTGAGAGCGGGCCGGATGATCATTCTTGTGGACGATGAGAACCGCGAGAACGAGGGCGATTTGTGCATGCTGGCCAAGTATGTGCGCGCGCAGGATGTCAATTTTATGGCGCATGAGGGATGTGGTCTGATTTGTCTGACGATGACCCAGGAGCGCCTGAAATCGCTGCATATTCCGCCGATGACCGCGCACAATACGAGCCGGTTTCATACGGCATTTCACGTGAGTATCGAGGCTGCGGAGGGCGTGACGACGGGGATCAGTGCAGCGGATCGTGCGCATACGATGAAGCTGGCTGCATCTGCGGCATGCGGCCCGGAGGATTTGGCGCGTCCGGGGCATGTGTTCCCGATAGCGGCGCGGCCGGGCGGGGTATTGGTTCGCATCGGTCAGACCGAAGGAAGCGTGGATTTGGCGCGTTTGTGTGGCTGTGAGATTCCTGCCGGAATTATTTGCGAAATAATGAAAGACGACGGAACGATGGCGCGCATGCCGGATCTTGAGATTTTTTCACAGATTCACTCGATTCCGATTGTGACGATAGCGGATTTGGTTTCGTACCGGCTGCGCAGTGAAACGCTTGTGACCAGAACGCATGAAACCGTGGTGCAGGATGGTGTTGCGAGGGGATTCAAGGCGGTTTCGTTCAAATGCAGTATGGATGGAGCGACCTATCTGGCGCTGACCTATCATCTGGAGGATTCGGACAAAACGCCATTGGTGCGCGTGCATAGTGGTGCAGTCTGGAACGATTTGCTGGGACTGAATGACGACGATCATGCGTTTACCATGTCGCTGGAGCGGATACGCGAATACGGTTGTGGTGCGCTGCTGTATATCCAGCGCGAAAACGATGGTCTGGCCAATGCATTTGGTGAGCAGCATCCGGATGCGGAGGCGGTGAACCATATCGCGCCCGATACCAGGCTTTATGGCATTGGCGCGCAGTGTTTACGTGCACTTGGTGTGACCGATATGGTTTTGCTCACAGATAATCCCAAAAAACTGGCGGCGCTGGACGGGTTTGGGCTTAAGATAACACAAACGCAGTGTGTGCATGCATGATGTGCTGCTTGAAGACGGCGCATGCTAAGGAAAAAGGAAGACGAAATGACCAGAATTCATGAGGGCATGCTGACTGCCCAGAATAAACGGTTTGCGATTGTCGTATCGCGTTTTAACAGTTTTATCACAGACAGGCTGCTTGAAGGCGCGCTGGATGTGATTCAGCGTCACGGAGGAAACCTCGATACAGTGGAGGTTTTCAAGGTTCCGGGGTGTTTTGAGATTCCGATGGCAGCCGACCGGATTGCATCGAGCAAGCGGTTTGATGCCATTATATGTCTAGGCGCATTGATTCGTGGTGCGACGCCGCATTTCGACTATATTTCGGCTGAATGCACGAAGGGGATAGCGCAGCTTGCCCTGAATTATCACATGCCTGTGACGTATGGTGTGATTACAGCCGATACGCTTGAGCAGGCTGTGGATCGTGCGGGAACAAAGGCTGGCAATAAAGGCGCAGAAGCAGCGCTGGCCGCAGTTGAAATGGCCGATTTGTTCAGCAGCATTTAACCCGGAGACTTGATATGTCAAAGAAAAACAGTGCACAGACGGCGTGGTCACCCGAGCTTCCGCCACCGGAATTCAGCCAGACGCGCAGTGCAGCATGTGCATGGTTATATGCGTTGCATTTCTATGCAGATCAGGATGTGGCGACGCTCAGGCCTTTGCTTGCAACGTGTTATCCGCTTGCCAATCTCGATGTTGCAGAGGATATGGTGAGGCGTCGTGCGCCATTCCAGGATGTGAGCGATGAACTCGTCGATGAAATTGTATCGCTCACACATCAGGAAGGATATGAGGTGCTGCAATGGCGGGAAGCGGCCTTGCGGATTCTGGCCATTGACTATTTATCGACGCTCAAATCGTCGTCTTCACAGCTGAGCGAGGATTGTGTACAGCGCGTTTCGACGACACTGGATGAGAAACTGCGGGGAACGACGAAGAATGCCTGTCAGATTTTGTCGGGCCAGCGGACACGGCTGCGCAAAACGATACGTTCACTCATTGTTGCGCTGCTGTATGAGATTCAGTACAGGCCGGGTGCCGAGCTTGAGACGCTGCAGAGCGATGTGATGGAGCTTGTGCGCCGTTATCCTGACCAGGAATTTGTTCAGAGCAATTTCCCGTTTGAGGATTATCTCGACAATCATAATGTCCTGAATGCGCGGGGGCGTTTTGCATTTTGCGAGGCGATCAAATCGGTGCGTGAGATTCGTGCACATCTGTCGGAACTGGACGAACGGATACAGGCATCGAGCAAGCGCTGGCGGATTTCCCGCATGTCGGTCGTCGATTTGAACATCCTGCGTATGGCCGCTTATGAGCTGTTTTTTGAGCGTCTGTCGCCGCCTCGCATTTTGATTAACGAGGCCGTTGAGCTGGCCAAAACATTTGGTGCAGAGCAGAGCAAAAACTTTGTGAATGGCATTTTGCAGCAGCTGTGCAACGATAATCACATCGAAGTCGGTTAGATTATGAGACGATTTCTGCTTGCCGTAACAGCATTGATGTTGTTTCTGACCGGGTGCTTTTCTGAAGAACCCGAGCCGACGGCAGTGGACTATGCGCGTCTGGAAAGCAACCAGACGCATCACTATCGCCCGATTCACCAAAAGAATGCGGACTGGTCGGCCAGGCGACTTGGAAATGTCGTGACTGTGCGAACGGGTGAAGGAACGATAAAACTCACCGCACGTCGCGATGGTGCGCAGGTGTTGGTTCGGGAGGGGGGCATTGTCGTTGGCACTGTTGCCAGAAGCGGCAATGGCATTCAAATCACACCGGCGTCGCCGGCGGGTGCCATTTCACCCGTATCGTTGAATTGCACCGGTGCCAATACAGCTGTGCTCGTCGATAACGGAACATTGATTCGATACAGGATGGAGCCGGCACTGGCTTCGGGGGACAGGCTCAGCGTTCGCATTTTCGATACCCCGCATCGCACAACCATATATGAAACCGAGCAGTACAAAGCCGATCCCGATTCATGCACCGGCTTTGAACTCGATTCACCGTTTAACGCCATGGGTACTTTGATATTTCATGAAGATGGCGTTTCGCTTGCATCCCGTGCGGCACTGGCATGGTATGTGACGGTCTTTGGTTTAACATGTGAAACCCCATGATATTGGGGCGCGCTGTGTCCCGGGGTTACGCTACGCTCACCCCGGGCTGTGACATTGCGCCCTTACAGGGCGCTGGTGTTTGCGCCCCGTTGGGGCGCGATGGATTTTATTGGGTCGCTCCTACAACGAGTGACCACACGGGGGCGCGCTGTGTCCCGGGGGGACGCTGGCTGATTTTTTCTTGACTCCCCAATCAATGTGCATAGTTTGGCGGTCTGTTTGTGGCGACGATTCATTTGCGGCGTCGTCTTATCGAAATGAGCAGGACTGATGGCAAAAGACTATTACGAGATATTGGGCGTTTCGCGAGATGCGGACGAGAAAGAGATTAAGAAAGCCTATCGCAAGCTTGCGATGAAGTGGCATCCGGATCACAACGAGGGCAATCCCGAGGCCGAGACGAAATTCAAAGAGTGCTCCGAAGCATACGAAGTACTGAACGATCCGGAAAAGCGTCAGATATATGATCGCTATGGCGAAGAGGGTCTGCGAGGCCAGGGGTACAGTGGTCCCAACATGAATGATATCTTCAGTCATTTTGGAGATATTTTTGGCGGCGGTGGTGCAGATTTCTTTAGCTCGCTGTTTGGCGGCGGCGGTGGCGGCGGTGGTCCGGCTCAGGGAGAACATTTGCGCTATAATCTTGAGATTACGCTGGAAGAGGCCGTTAAAGGCACGCATAAAGACATCCAGCTGAATCGCCTTGAAACGTGCGAAGAATGCGATGGTAGTGGTGCAGCGCCGGGATCCAAGCGGGTGCAATGTGCAACATGCCGTGGAATGGGCAGGGTACAGATGCGCCAGGGGATGTTTGGGATCCAGACGACATGTCCGAAATGTCATGGTGCCGGATCGACCATCGACAAGCCGTGTTCGAAATGTGGCGGAGAAGGCCGCGTAGAAAAGCAACGGACTGTAACCGTGACGATTCCTGCGGGTGTGGAT
Source organism: uncultured Myxococcales bacterium (assembly GCA_946415045.1). Taxonomy (GTDB): domain Bacteria; phylum Myxococcota_A; class Bradymonadia; order UBA4248; family UBA4248; genus UBA4248. The sequence continues at coordinate 1,864 of CAMKRB010000023.1, read as the reverse complement.
GATGGATCCAGACTTCGCGTGAGAGGCGAGGGAGAAGCCGGGACCCAGGGTGGACCAGCCGGAGATTTGTATGTTTTTATTTCGGTAAAGCCGCATCCGACGATTCAGCGCGATGGCCTGGATTTGTATTGCGAAAAGCACATCCATGTTGCTCAGGCTTTGCTCGGATGTGAGCTCGAAATCGAGACGCTCGACGGCACGCAGAAAATTACGATTGAACCCGGAACGCAGCCCGATGATCGCGTCGTCATAAAGGGACAGGGCGTGCCGCAGATCAAATCGAGCGATCGCGGTGATTTCATCGTCGTTTTGCGCGTCGATATTCCCAAAAAACTCGACAGCGATGAGCGCAGACTCATTGAGGAATTTGCGCAGTCGCAAAAAGTGGATTTCACACATAATAAGGGATTCTTCCAGAAGATATCTGAAAAAATCTCCGAGAAGTTTTCGGATTAGACTGATATTTAAGCCGCTCAGTGAGCGGCTTTTTTTTTAGCTATGTTCAACAGCGTTACCCCGATACGTGTGAGATTCTGGCAAAGAGCACCGGGCATCGAGCGTCGAGCTGACCAATGAGCTTTATTATTCGTCCAGAGAATGCAGATTTTTTACAGCATGGTATGAAATTGTCATATATAGTCAGGTCAATTCGCCCGGATGGATTTCGGGGTATTTTTTGCAACTACGATACAATTAGCAGGAGTGATTATGAAAAAGACAAAAGCTACACTGGTTGCACTGAGTGTTCTTGTGGCACTGAGTTCGTTCGGATGTTCAGATGACGAAGATGGTGATACTCGCGTGATTGGCGCTCGCTGTACTCCGGTATCGTTCAGATTTAATGGAACTGATTGCCAGAACAACAATGTGATAGCCTGCGAGAATAATCGTGTGACCGAAACCGTGTGTTCGAAAGGCTGTGAAATTGTGAACAACGAGGCCGTGTGTATTGGCGGTGGCGGCGGCTCGAACTGTGGCAATGTGACCGTTGATGGCATGTGTATCGGCAAAACGCTGAAGTATTGCAGCAGCGAAGACAATCAGCTCAAGACCAAGGTCTGCGATGTCGCATGCGGTGAGAAGCTGGATGAAAATGGTGATGCTTATTATGACTGCCTGAATGACGGGCCAGTGGAAGGCTGCGGCAATGTGAGTGAACTGGGCGAATGCAATGGCAATGTGGCCCAAATCTGCGTGAATGGTGAGCTTCGCGAGAAGGACTGTTCACGTGATGGTCTGGTTTGTCAGAAAAGTGCTTCGTCGGGAAAAGTGGATTGCATCAGCCTTGTGAATCCGCCGGTCGGTGACTGTGGCAATATCGATGAACTCGGTGTGTGCGATGGCAAAACATTGAAGTATTGCGAAGATGGCAATCTCAAGATCGATAATTGCCGGGTGGCATGCGGTGATAAAGTCGATGAAGATGGTGTGACATTCAAAGCGTGTATCGATGATAGTCCTGTTGATGACTGCGGCGATATCGATGAATTTGGCGTTTGCGATGGCAATACGCTGAAATATTGCGAAGACGGCAAGCTCAAGATTGATAATTGCCCGGTAGCATGCGGTGATACAGTCGATAACAATGGTGTGACTTTCAAAGCCTGTATCGATGATGTTCCTGTGAATGAATGTGGCAATATCGACGCTGCGGGTATTTGTGATGGCAAAGTTCGCAAGTATTGCGACAATGGCAAGCTCAAGACCGAGAATTGCCCTGTAGCATGCGGTGAAAAAGATGATGGCGCCGGCAACAAGATCAAAGCGTGTATCGACGATGGTCCTGTGAATGAATGCGGCAGTATCGATGCTGCGGGTATTTGTGATGGCAAAGTTCGCAAGTATTGCGACAATGGCAAGCTCA